>JAZUGZ010000197.1:0-6452 GCA_045641425.1 Candidatus Fimenecus sp. | reverse complement strand
GTTATTTGTAAATTTTCAAATTGTTTTATTGAATTTAGTATTTCTTCTTTTTGACAATACATAAATCCATATCTTCCAAATCCAGTATCTATTTTTAAATGAATTTCTACTTTTTTGTTTATTTTTGTTGCTATTTTATTTGCTATTTCAATATTTATCAGCATATCAATTAAAAATGGTAAGTTTACAAAGACATGTAAAATACTTCAAACAGTGCCTTTAGTTTATTGGTTTTTATCTTTAATGATTGCATTTGTCGGAATGGCTGCCTCCGTGTATAATGATTCATATGCTTATGACTGGATATATATTCAAGGGAGCAATGACAAAGAAAATATAATTGCTGAATCTTGTATTGAAACAGATTATGACTGGAATCCTTATCCTTTGATATGGGATGATAGCAGTGCAAAAAATGATTTTGATTTACTATATAAAGACTCACAAGTTTCTTTAATTAAAATTGATGAGTGTATATCCATAGTAGCATTAGACCATATATATGAAGCTAAAATGCCTACAAAATATTACAGAATTGTTTATGCTGAAAATGACTACCCGGATTCAGAATCGCAATACGAAACAGAGTGGTTTGATTTAAAAGAAACTACAGTAGAAAATTCTTTTCACAAAAAAGACAGCTTTCCTGTAAACACGTTCACAATCAATTTTACAAACAAAAGTCTAATTGATAGTGACGACCATTACAAAGTATATGCTAAAAATAATGGTAATGTCTATAGTGATTATGAATATGTTGTTTTTTCTTTTCAAAATTGGGAAATAGAAAGAAAATCAGATGTTGAAAAAGAGCCAATATTCACCTACGTAAATGACCATTTATTAAAAAGAAGCATATCATACGGAACAGACAACACCAACGAAGTAATATATTATGATTTAGATAAAAATCTAATATCTCAAACCTACAACAATGTATATGCAGAAAATGATAACATAGCGGTTTATGTTCATTATGATCAGAATGACCCAAACAGTAAAATGTACGTAGGTGCAATAAAAATCTTTTCAGGCGAAGTCGTTTTAGACGAATTAATTGATACGGGTGGTACAGCTGTATTTTCTGGACTTGATATAGAAATAGAGGGTAATAATATTGTGGTAACACATCCAAAAGGTAAAGACTACAAGACAGTTAAAAGTGTATATCAAATACCAGAATAAAAAATTCTTGACAAACCAAAAACATAGTAGTATTATAAGTACGAAAAATGAATACCCGATAAGTGAGGCTACTTTAGGGATACGGACTGCTGCCGCAAAGCGATGGAGACATCACTCGTAGGTTTGAACAGTCAACGTCGGATCAAGGCGTTGAATAATGCAGTTTCATCGCCCTTTTGAGCCAAAGCCCAAACGGTATAGCAAGGCATGGCTTTGTTTTAATGTGTATTTAACCACATATCCAGTTTGGGTATGTGGTTTTTATTTTTACTTTAATTTTTTTAGTGAGGTGAAGAAAAATGGACAACGTGGGAAGTTTGAGCGCAAAACCTAAAGGGCGAAGTAGAAACAACTTAATACAAAGGCTGTCGTTTTTTCTTCAGCCGAGCATTTTAAGGGAATAACTATTGCCCTTTGAAATTGCGTCTGCTCCCCATAGTCGTATGAGCCAATTGCTCAAAAAACTATTTTTAGGAGGAAAGACCAATGAAAAAAAGATTAAACGAAAGAATACTTAAGCAACAATATGCCCAAAATGCCGTAAAAAGAGATAAAGTCAATGAGAGATTAAATTTCTCTTCTAAAGCAGATTTGAATTCTGTTTTAGATTACTTAAAAACATCTTTTGACGGACTAAAAGAAACTCAAGTTGAATTTTCAAAAGAAAATTTTGGCAAAAATGTTGTTACAAGTTCAAACAAAAACACATTATTCAAAAAGCTATATGGAGCTTTTATTAACCCATTCACATTAGTTCTTATTGCACTTGCAACAGTTTCTGCATTTACTGATATTATTTTTGCAGAGTCTGGCGACAAAGGCCCTATAACAGTTATTATCATTAGCGTTATGGTAATGATTTCAGGTTTTCTTCGTTTTATTCAAGAGGCAAGAAGCGAAAAGGCTTCCGAAAAGCTTAATGAAATGATAGAAACAACAGCTTGCATTAAACGAGCAAACACAGACAAAAAAGAAATTCCTATTGACGAAATTGTAGTTGGTGATATAGTTTTTCTATCAGCAGGCGATTTAGTTCCAGCAGATGTTAGAATAATTAGTGCAAAAGATTTATTTATTAACCAGTCCGCATTAACAGGCGAAAGTGAGCCAGTAGAAAAAGCAGCAGAAAGCTCAAATATTATAAAATTAACCGAAAGCACTTGCCTTGCTTTTATGGGTAGTACGGTAGTAAGTGGTAGTGGCGTTGCTGTTGTAGTTGCAGTTGGCGATGATACTATGCTTGGTGAAACTGCTCAAGCACTTAACGAAAAACCAACAAAAACCACCTTTGAAAAAGGCGTAAACTCTGTATCTTGGGTGCTTATTCGCTTTATGCTTGTAATGGTGCCTATTGTATTATTTGTAAACGGATTTACAAAAGGTAACTGGATGGAAGCAGCCCTATTTGCAATTAGTGTTGCAGTAGGCTTAACACCAGAAATGCTACCTATGATAGTAACCACTTGTCTTGCAAAGGGTGCTGTATCAATGAGCAAGAAAAAGGTTATTATCAAAAAGCTAAACTCCATTCAAAACCTTGGTTCAATAGATGTTTTATGCACAGACAAAACTGGTACATTAACTCAAAACAAGGTTGTTCTTGAAAAGCATATTGATTTAATGGGTAATGAAAATGACAGAGTTCTTCGCCACGCATTTCTAAATAGTTTTTATCAAACTGGCCTCAAAAACCTTATGGATATTGCTATTATTGAAAAGACAGACGAGTTAAAGGACAATTCAAAGGCACTTTTAGGTATTGATAAAAATTATACCAAAATTGACGAAATTCCATTTGATTTTGAACGCAGAAGAATGAGCGTTGTAGTTAAAGATACAAATGGTAAAACCCAAATGATTACAAAGGGTGCTATTGAAGAAATGCTTTCTATATCAAGCTTTGTTGATTATAACAACGAAATTGTGCCACTAACTGACGAAATGAGAAAAGTAGTTCTTGACAGAGTAGATAAGCTCAACAATGACGGAATGAGAGTGCTTGGAGTAGCACATAAAACTAACCCTGCACCAGTTGGCGAGTTTTCAGTAAACGATGAAAACGAAATGGTGCTTATAGGCTACCTTGCATTCCTTGACCCACCAAAAGATACAACAGCTTCTGCAATTAAAGCTTTGTATGATAATGGCGTTTCTGTAAAAATTCTTACTGGAGATAATGAAAAGGTAACATCTTGCATTTGTAGGCAAATCGGCTTACCAGTTAACAATATTATCCTTGGCTCTGACCTTGACAATATGAGTGATGAGGAATTAAGAAAACAAGCTGAAATCACAACTATTTTTGCAAAGCTTTCTCCAACTGAAAAAGCAAGAGTTGTTACAGCACTTAGGGACAATGGCCACACAGTAGGATATATGGGCGACGGAATCAATGATGCATCTGCTATGAAAGCAAGTGATGTTGGAATTAGCGTTGACACAGCTGTTGATATTGCAAAAGAAAGTGCAGATGTAATACTTCTTGAAAAAGATTTATCTGTTCTTCGTGACGGAATTATTGAAGGCAGAAAAACATACGCTAATATGATTAAATATATTAAAATGACAGCATCATCAAACTTTGGCAATATGTTTTCTGTTTTAGCTGCAAGTGCATTTTTACCATTTTTACCAATGGAGTCAATTCACTTAATTTTATTAAATCTTATTTATGACATTTCTTGCATAGCAATTCCGTGGGATAATGTTGATAAAGAATTTTTAGCAAAGCCACGCAAATGGGACGCTTCAAGCATTGGCAAATTTATGATTTGGATTGGCCCTACAAGCTCAGTATTTGATATTGTTACTTATATTTTAATGTATTTTGTAATCTGCCCACTTATGTGTGGCGGTGCATACAAAACACTTGGTGCTTCTTCACAGCTTATGTTTATAGCACTATTCCAAACAGGCTGGTTTGTTGAGTCAATGTGGAGTCAAACACTTGTTATTCACATGATTAGAACTCCAAAAATTCCATTTATCCAAAGCAGAGCCTCACTCCCAGTTACTACACTTACATTTATGGGAATAGGTGTTTTAACTTTAATTCCATTTACTCCACTTGGAAAAGCTATTGGCTTAACTTCTTTACCAGCAATTTATTTTGCTTATCTTGTTGCAATTATTGTAGGTTATATGGTTCTTGCAACTATTATGAAAAAATTATATGTTAAGCGTTATGGTGAGTTGCTTTAACACAAGAAAAACGCCCTATGCATTTGCATAGGGTGTTTTTATTATAAAATTATACAAAGAAGGCCGTTGCAACCTTCGTTTATAACTCGTTCAAGTGTTTCTTGAAACTTTTTACGAGCGTCATCTGGAATATGGTAAAGCTTATTGCGAAGTCCCTCGTTAACAAGGTCATTAAGCGGCTTACCAAAAATGTTTGAGTCCCAAATTTTTGTTGGGTCTTCCTCAAAGCCTTGGAGTAAATATTTAACAAGCTCTTCTGACTGGCTTTCGCTACCGACAATTGGTGCAATTTCTGTTTTAATATCTGCTTTCATCATGTGAATTGACGGTGCCGAAGCCGAAAGACGAACGCCGTACCTACCACCCTGCTTTACAATTTCAGGTTCTTCTAAGCTCAATTCGTCAATAGTTGGCATAACTATTCCATAGCCTTTTTCTTCAACATCTAAAAGTGCCGCTTTAATTCGCTCGTAGTCTTTTTTCATTTGAGCGAGTTCTTTCATTCGTGAAAGAAGCGTTTGCTCACTGTCAATGTCAATTCCAGTAGTTTCGGCAAGTATTTTATAGAATAAATCTTCATTCATATTTATTGAAATCCACGCACTACCTATACCTAAGTCCATACCCGTAACATTTGCACTTGTAATGTATTCGCACCCACGAAGTGACTCGGTCATAAGGCTAATGTCACGAACATAAGTAATATTTTGAAGTGCGGCATTTACTGATTTATATGTTTCAACGCGAACTGGGTGTTCTTCAGGCAAATTGACAAGCCAAAGTGGTAAATCAATGCCAATCTCTTTAACTGGGAATTCAAAAAGAACTTGAGTAATAATCTCTTTAATTTCTTGTTCTGAAAGTTCAAGACAGTTTACCGAAATTACTGGCACAGAGTATTTAGCAGAAAGCTCAGAGCAAAGCTTCATTGCACTTTCGCCTTTAGGGTACATACAGTTAAGAAGCACAACAAAAGGCTTATTCATTTCTTTAAGCTCAGTTATAACTCTTTCTTCGGCTTCTTCATATTCTTCTCTTGAAATGTCGCTAATGCTACCGTCGGTTGTTACCACCAAGCCAATTGTTGAATGCTCGGTAATTACCTTTTTAGTGCCAATTTCGGCAGCTTCTGAAAATGTCATTTCATTTTCAGACCAAGGAGTGCGAACCATTCTTGGTCCATCATCTTCAATATAGCCAAGCGACCCTGGCACAATGTAACCAACACAGTCAATCATTCTTACATTAAGCTCAGCATTGTCAGGAAGCTTTATTCTAACCGCATTTTCAGGAATAAACTTTGGCTCGGTAGTCATAATAGTACGCCCTGCCGAAGATTGTGGAAGCTCGTCAGTTGCCCTTTCTTTAACAGCATCATCTTCCATATTTGGAATTACAACTGTGTCCATAAATCTTTTAATAAATGTTGACTTGCCCGTTCTAACTGGGCCAACAACACCAATATAAATATCACCACCCGTGCGAGCAGCAATATCCTTGTAAATACTTGTATTACTCATAATTGCTCCCCCTTACATTTTTGGAATTAACAGTTTACACGAGTGTGTTATCTCTTCGCTTTGCAACTTATTCTCACGAACAATGGCTTCAACTGTTGTGTTGTAATGCCGAGCAATATCCCAAATGCTTTCGTCTTCATCAGCAAAATAAACTGTTAAAGATGCTGTTTTTACAGATTTACATTTAGACTTGTCAAGAGTAATTTCGGTTATGGCTTTTAATTCTTTTCCGCTGAAAACAAGGCCCGATACACAAAGCTCAATTCGAGTGTCGAGCGTGCCACCTGAACCGGTCACAAAATTATATGCTGACACAGTAACTGTTACAGAATTTGACACAACATTTTCAAAAACAGAGCCGTGCTTATACTCAAAAGGAATTTGCCTTGTAACATAATAAATTTCGCTATTTGTATCTTCAAAAATGCAGTCAGCTAACACTGTGCCAGTTACACTAATTATGCCGTCGTTAATGCTTACATTTGACGAAACGTCACTACACGAGAACGAAAGCACACGGCGAATTCCAACCGGCGAAATATCTAC
>JAZUGZ010000196.1:0-8110 GCA_045641425.1 Candidatus Fimenecus sp. | reverse complement strand
TTATTTTTTGCCTTTTTTGATTTAATTGTTATAAGATGCTGGGTAAATTTCTTTAATAGTTATTTGCATTGGGTAGGTTTCCATAACATCTTTACCATATACAACAGTAACCGCATCACCTACATTAAATATCATATCCGCTGAGCCACTTAACTCGCCATAGTCACAAGAATATATCTGCTTTTCAGTATCGTTAGTGCCAATAATCATCTTTTCCATTTTAAGATTTGTACCATTTACCTCTTTAATTATAAACACATCTGAAGTCCATTTATCTCTATCTTCATTCGGGACTAAATAAGTTGTGTCGGGCTTTGTTGGTGGAATATAATCTTTGCTGGTTGTTTCTACGAAAGTGCTTTGAACAGTTTCTTCGGAAGTATTTGATGAAGCTACTGCTTCTACTAATGAAGATTTGTTTTCATCTTTGCTTTTTTCATTACCACAAGCTGAAAGTGAAAGAATAATAGCTAAAGCACATATTATATACAATACTTTTTTCATAATGCTCCCCCATTAACTAACTGTTATTGAATTTACCTTTTCGTTAGTGTTAAGGTCAAATTTTGTTAATGTAACCTTCCACAAGCCCTCTTCTAATTGGCTATCAATATATTTTACACTATATGCAAAGAAGTAATTTCCAATATATGTGCCACCCTTAACACTTACTTCAATGTCACTTGATATTACATAACGGGCAACTTCTTTTATTTCGCCATTTTCTACCTTATAGCGAATAAACATTGTTGTTGGTCTAAAGTCACTACCACTATTAGTTACAGTATATGGAACGGCAAATTCATTATTTGGAAGATTTACAAATGATTTATAAGAATAAGTAACATCACTTGAAACATATCCGTCATTACTACTTACTTTAAGATTATTTATCTCTTTTGGCTCTTCAGGGTTTTTAACAGAGAAAAGTGACACCTTCATATTGCTATTTATTCCAGTTTCAGTGCCATCTTGACCTACACCAATTAAATATCCGTTACCAAATGGATGAAGGTAGCTTGAAAAACCTGGAAGCTTAACTTTGCCAACTATTTTTGGATTAGTGCTATCAGTTAAATCAATTACAAAGAGTGGGTCAGTTTGACGGAATGTAACAACATAAGCGAAATTACCGAAATAACGAACTGAACGAATACTCTCATCTTTTGCAAAGCTTTGAATTTTGCCTATTTCTTTCATATCTTTATTAAAGATATAAAGTGCGTTGCTCTCGCCTGAATATTCAATTGTTGCGTCATCTTCACTGCCAAAAATTTGAACATTATCATAAGTTGTTGCAATTCTAAAGTTGTCGCCCTGTTCACTAACGCTTAATGTGTCGTTAATTCTGCCCGTAACTGTTGCAATGGCTACAAACTCTGTACCATTTTCAGTAATTGCATACTTTATTATTTTAGTGTTTGTATTAAAGGTTTCGTTGTCATAAAAGCTTTCTAAAATATAAATGCTTTTTTCAGTTGCGTAAAGGTCAGTTGGGTCGCAAAAAATTGCTGATGAAGCTGTGCTTTTCGCACTTTTAATATCAATAATATTTATTACTGCATAAGTAGGGCTTTTGTTACCACTAATCAATGAAATCTTATCACAAGGAATAAGCTTTTCGCTACCCACTTCGCCAGTTTTTGGAATACAATTTTCTTTATAATCTTTTGCTGAAACATTTACACCAAAAGAAGTAACCACGTAAAGCTTACCATTTATAATTCTGCTTGAAATGTAGTGTCCTGATTGCATATTGTTACTAAGCATTTTTGGATTTTTAGCATCTGTAACATCATAAATCTCAATGTATGTGTCAGAGCAAACCCAAGCTATACAGCAACAGTCGTAATAGCCTTTAGAAGTAATGCTATTTTCAAGCTTTTCGTTATAAACACTATAAACAACTACCAAACGATTGTCTTGAAGGTAAATTTCGTGAATAGATGCGTCTGTTTTAGTGGGCTTAACTTTTGACAAAAGCTTCATATTGCCTTCTGCTGAAGTTATATAAACAACATTGTTTTCATGACTTGCTAAATAAATATTTTTGCCGTCAGTTTTAATAATGTCGCCCTCGTCAATACCCTTTTCCTGAGTGTTAGTTGTACCAAATGCGCTTTCATCTTTTGTCATTTCGTTTGGAGAAGAGTTACCTGTAACAACACTATTAAAGCTTTCTGGAGCTGCACTGCTTGCTTGGTCATCCTTAGCGAAAAATCTATCTTCAACACTATTGTTGTATTTTTGATGAAGCACTTTCATTTGCTTGTAAATTTCATCATAGCTTTCTATATTTATAGCCTCATTTGATGAACTACTATTTGGTTCTACAATTACTCCTTTATTAGAGTTTTTCCAAATTGCAACACCACTAAGAACTATTGCAAATGCCGCTGCAACAGAAACAAATTTTAATACTTTAGAACTTTTCTTTTTAGATTTATTTTCTAAAAGAACTGGTGTGCGGTCAAGCTTTGATACAATATTTTCTTTTGAAAGACTTTCGGGGAGCTCTGCATTAATATTATCGTTAATGTATTTCTCAATATCCTTTTTCATTACTCTAACTCCTTTCGGATTTTTGAAAGTGCTCGTTTTTTCTTTGTCCTAACGCCTTGGGGGGAAATGCCGACTATTTTTGCAATTTCATTTGACTTAAATCCACCAATAACAGACAAAAGTACAATTTCGCGTGACTGCGCGTCTAAAGTGTTCAGTGCAGATTTAACATCTGCTGAAATATAATCTGACGACTCGGCTGAAAGTGTTTCAGGAATTTCTTCTGTTATTTCGCCAAATGTTTTTTTACAAGCGTTAAAAAGAGCCGTAAAAAGATAAGTCTTAAATTTTTCTGGGTTGTGAAGTCTTGGCAGACTTTTATAAACCGAAATAGCCGCTTCTTGAACAGCGTCTTCAGCATTTTCAGGATTTTTACAAATACTTAAAGCAAAGCGGTACATATCTTTAGCGTAATGTTCATAAAGAAGACCGTAAGAGTCCTTGTTACCACCTTGGGCATAAACCACAAGTCTTAAAATTTCATCTGTCATTTTGTCACCCCTTTTGCACTTTCATTATATTAGAGTAAAGAAAACAGTAAAGTGTTTCAGTAAAAATAAAAAAGAGCAGTTTTACAAAAACTGCTCTTAATTTTTAATAGTATGATGCACCATCTAATGCAAGACCAAACATTGCCATACAAATGCTAATGATAATCACAAAAACAAAGCTTATTGCATACATTACTAAAATTGACCTTGCGTAATTTTTAAGGTTAACATTTTTATCGCTACCAAAAGCAGATATTAAAAGGATAATAAACCCTGCAAATGGTAATCCGAAAAGAAAGCCGTAGCCAATGTACTGCCACATTGAAAGTGGCTTAAGCTCTGGTGGGAGCATGCTTTCAGTAATGCGTGTGTAGCCTAAAGGCTGTTGACCATAATAACTTTGTTGCTGATATGTAGTATATTGTGGATATGCGTTTTGCTGTTGGTAAGGGCTTTGGCCATAAGGCTGTTGTGTGCTTGCAACTGGTGCTGCCTGTGGTGCTGGTTCTGCTTTCTTTTCAATTGGAGTACCACAGCCTGTGCAGAAAAGTGCGTTATCATCATTTAATGCAGCACATTTTGGACATAAATTCATTTTGAAATCCCCCTTTATTACACCCCCTATTATATATGTAAATCAAACAAAAAGCAACATATATTTACAACAGAATGTAACTAAGGGCGGCTAACAGCTCTTCATCGGCCCCCTCAGAACGAAGTAGCATTATAAGCCCACCAATTAGTGCCGCTTCAGGGTCGTGCAAAAGCTCTGAAAGTTTACTTCTTACTTCTTGCTTTTGCATAGGTGGGATTTGAGATTTTTCTCGAGTTCGCTCTTCATCAAACACTGTTTTGAAGCTTGGATAATTTCGCCCCTCAGGAAATTCAACTGGCAAAGATGTAACTTTTTCCTTAATTTTAGTTGTTTGAGCCTGTGGTGCTTTGCTTACTCGTGTTTCAAAATCTTGCCGTGTTAACGAAGCGCGTTCAAGTGCTTTAAGTTCAAAAAAATCCATATCTGACATTATAAAAGACCCCTTATTTCAGGCAAAATTTGCATAATATGAAGAAATCGAACAGCATCATCGGCACGCTTTTGCCGGTCATTACTCAAAAGTGGTTTTAAGTGCAAAATCAATTTAATTCGGTCGTCATTATCATTCATTTTGCTAATTGCCGCCATAATTGGCTTTAGGTTTTCAGTTGAAATAATGCTTTGCGATGTGCTATCTTGCTTTTGCTCAATAGAATTACTTTCATTTGAAAGCAACGACTGTGCAACGCCTTTAATTTGGTCTAAATCTTCAGGGCTAACTGAAGAAAGTAGTTTTTGTAAATCTGTCATTTGTTTTGCCCTTCCTCAAGTTCCATTATTTTATCATAAAGTGCCTTTGCCCTTTCTGAATTGAGTATTCTTTTTAATTCATCTTCATTGTTCATTACGCTATCAAGTCTTTTTCGCATATCCGCTGGAATACTTTGTAAAATTTCTTCCTCAGAGCGTGCTTTTCGCATTCTGTTAATAAAATCGTCCTCTGAAAATTTTTGATTATTCATTGATTCCACCGCCAAATTATTATATAATGTAGTAAATTATATGTTTTATTTGGAGTAATATGATGAGAATTCTTGTTCTTTCTGACTCACATAGAGATGAATTTGCATTAAAGCTTGCAATTAAAAACCAACCATCAGCAGATGTAGTCGTTTTTTTAGGCGATGGCGAAAATGAATTTGACGAAGCCAAGAAAATAATCAATACTCCGCGTGTTTATGCGGTTCGCGGTAATAATGACTGGTATTCAAGTTTGCCACAATCACAAATAATTGAGGTTAATGGGGTTAGAATTTATTTAACTCACGGTCACGGCGAGTCGGTTAAATACGGCACAAGTATTCTCAAATCAACTGTTAAATCAAATAATTGTACACTGGGTCTTTATGGTCACACTCACGTGCAAAATTATGAATATGATGACGGAATACACGTTTTTTGCCCAGGTGCAATTTGCCACGAAGAATATGGCGTTGTTGACATTACCGATAAGGGAATTATGTGTATTAAAATGAAATGCAGGTAGGTTTATATGATTTTACTAAAAAATGCAAACGTAGTATTTCACAATAGAATAGAAAAAGCGAACGTTTTAGTAAACAATGGTAAAATCGAAGAAATTACTACTGAAAGTATTTCGGCTGATGAAGTTGTTAACTGCGAAGGGCTTTATTTAGCACCTGGTTTTATTGACCTACATGTGCATGGTGGCGGCGGCTACTCAATGATGGATAAAGACAGTGAAAACATTAAAAAAGCTTGTCTTGCCCACGCTTTGAACGGCACTACTTCAATTTTACCAACAATGCTTTCGTCCCCCGAAGACATTTTAATTGAAACCGCAGAAAGCATTAAAAAGATTGCTAAAGATTTTACTGATTGCAACATTTTAGGTGTTCATTTTGAAGGTCCTTACCTTTCGCCAAAAATGAGTGGCGCTCAAAGTGACAGCGGAATTAAAGAAGTAAATCTTAATTCCCCACTTTTAGATGTTGAAAATCTTAAAATGATTACAATTGCACCTGAGCTTAAAAACGCTCATACTCTTGCGAAGAAATTTGCAGCTAATGGTGTAGTTGTTGCGGCAGGTCACACAACTGCTTCATTTGACGAAATGGAAGAAGCCACCGAAAATGGCTTTACTGATTTTACTCATATTTACAATGCAAGTGTTAGTACCCACAAAGATGGCGCGTTTAGAGTTGCCGGAGCAGTTGAATCTGCACTTACTAATGACAAATGCACAGCTCAGGTAATTGGCGACCTTTGCCACCTACCTATTGGCTTAGTTCGTTTAATTTACAAGTCAAAAACACCTGACAAAGCATATTTTATTACAGACGGGCTTGAATTTTCTGCCGCAAATCTTAAAGACGGAGAAAAAGTAACTCAAGCAAATGGAGTTGTTGCCATTCATAAAAATGGTGTTATGATGACTGATGATTTAACTTGCCTTGCAGGAAGCTGTACCACTATGGCACAAAATCTTAAAAATGCAGTTAAGCAGGTTAAAATTTCGCTTATTGATGCGGTTAAAATGGTTTCATCAACACCGGCAAGGGTTATTGGTATTGACTCACAAAAAGGTTATATTCGTCAAGGGTATGATGCTGACATTGTTCTCTTTGATGATAATATAAATATAAAAAATGTTATGGTAAATGGTAAATTTATTAAGGAGTGATTTTCATGACAGTTTACGATTTGAAAAACAAAGATTTGAAAAAGGAATTTCGCAAATTCGGTCACACAACCTTTGGTAAGGTTGTATTTTGCCTTGCTTACATAATTCCATTTATTTCAATGATTGTGTCAATTGAGCTTTTCGCAATTTGCAAGGTTTACAATTGCTTTTGGTGTTACAGACCTGCACTTATTCTTTCTTTAGTTGCAATGTTTGTTTCATTTGTACTTGGCTCAAGATATTTTTATAAAGAATTTAGAAAGTTTTTTGACGCAACACACAAAGAATAATATTGACTATTACACAAACTAATAGTATAATGTTTATGTAATTAAATATTAGGAGGATATGCAAATGGCATGTTTTATTGTTCCTGCAGTTGAAGCAGCTGTTGTTACTGCTTCTTACTTCGCAGTTAAAAAACACGAGATGAAACTCGAAATGCCAAGAGAGAACGCTTCAAGCACTCTCACAGCTGAGAATTCATCAATTAAACTTTCAAGAAAAATTTCATGGCTTATGGCTATGCTTTGGGGCGGAGTTCTTCTTCTTGCTTTCGAACATTTTTGGCACGGTGAAATTCAACCGTTTGCTCCGTTCTTAACGGCTATGGCAAACCCTGAAGATAAAACTGAAATGCTTCACGAAATGGCAACAGTTGGCGTTTCAATGGCAGCATTTGTTACAGCAGTTTGGGGTGCAGTTTGTGTAGCTGCTTCTGCAGTTTGCAAAAAGGCTCTTAAAGCTATTAAAGAAAACTAATTTAATAAAAAAGCCCGTAGCAATTGCTACGGGTTATTTTTTTACCTATTTTAATTTAAGATAAAATAAACCCTGCCTCTTTCGAGACAGGGTGTTTTTATAAGCTTTTGACCGATTAGTCGTTAATGAGCTCGATGATGCACATTTCTGCAGCATCGCCTCTTCTTGGGCCAGTCTTGATAATACGAGTGTAACCACCATTTCTGTCAGCATACTTTGGTGATACTTCTTCGATAAGCTTCTTTGCGACAGCTTCCTTAGTAATGTAAGAATAAACCTGTCTCTTTGAGTGAAGGCTATTATCTTTACCAATAGTAATCATTTTTTCAGCCATAGCTCTAACTTCTTTGGCTCTTGTTACTGTTGTTTCAATTTGACCGTTCTCAATAAGGTAAGTTACCATACCTCTGAGCATAGACTTACGGTGATCGCTTGTTCTGCCAAGTTTTCTTGTTCCAGGCATCGAAATCACTCCTTTATTATTCGTCTTCCTTACGTAAGCTAAGACCGAGAGAGTCAAGCTTTGCAACTACTTCGTCAAGTGACTTACGACCAAGGTTACGTACTCTCATCATGTCTTCTTCTGTTTTGTTTGTTAAATCTCCAACTGTGTTAATTCCTGCACGCTTTAAGCAGTTGAAAGAACGAACTGAAAGATCTAACTCCTCGATGGTCATTTCGAGTGTCTTAACCTTTGAATCATCGCTCTTAACGATCATTGTTTCTGTATCTCTTGCTTCATCAGAAAGATCTACGAAAAGGTTAAGGTGGTCTGTAAGGATTTTAGCTGCAAGAGAAACTGCCTCTTGTGCTGAAATTGTGCCGTTTGTCCAAATTTCGATTGACAACTTGTCATAGTCTGTAATTTGACCGACACGGGTATTTTCGACCGTATAGTTAACTTTTAATACGGGTGTGTAAATTGAATCAATAGCGATTACGCCGATAACTGGTTGCATAACCTGTTTATTTCTTTCAGCTGAAACGTAACCTCTGCCCTTGTCTGCTGTAAGCTCCATTTTAAGAACTGCACCATCTTCAAGAGTTGCGATAACG
>JAZUGZ010000195.1:0-6015 GCA_045641425.1 Candidatus Fimenecus sp. | reverse complement strand
AAACAAAAGCTAAATCAAAGAAAAAAACAACTGGTTTTGATATTATGTACAGAGTTGTTACTGCAATTTTAGCAGTGGCAGTTTTTCCAATTGTATATTTTATGAACCTTATTTATTATGCTCTTGACTGGACAAGTGTTATGAGCTTAATCAATAATTTCAAGGAAATTATTAACTCGGACGATATTACCGAAGCTATTAAAAATTTCCTTACTCCATCACAAGATCAAGCAAGGGAAATTACAGATGGTTACATTTGCCTTGCAAAGTGGGATGAGTTTGAAAGTCTTATCAATTCAGTTTCAAACGGTAATGGCACGAATTTCAAAGAAATGCTTATGAATCCAGATTTAAGAGCACTTTGGATTTCACTTGCACTTTTTGCTATTGTTCTTGTTTTAGCATTGGTAATTTTAATTATTGCTATTGTGTCTAATAAGTCAAAAATAATTGCTGCTATTTCAGGCGTTGCGTTTTTGTTGGGTACTGCTTCAAATATTGCTTTCACTACTGGTTTTGCAAATCCACTTGTAAATGGCGACAAAAATCTTGCAGATGTTTTAGGAATTGAAAGTGTTTTTGGTGCCGCAATTACACAAACCTTAGGTAATGTAATAGAGCTTCGATTTGACAATGCATTCTTCACAGCAGTGTTCTTGATGCTTGCAATTTGTGTTTGGTCTGTTTCAGTTATTATTGTTAACTCTGACGACAAAGCTGAAAAGGCTTTAAGAGAAGCAAAAAAGGCTGAGAAAAAAGCAAAGAAGGCTGAAAAGACAGCAAAGAAAGAGGCAAAGAAAGCCGAAAAAGCTGCCAACAAAGCTGAAAAAATTGTTGCTGAAGAAAAGAAAGATGCTGAATAATTATTTTGTGCAACAAAAAAGGAGTACCTTTTGAAAGGTACTCCTTAATTTTTGTAATCTTACTTTTTCTTTTCTAAGTATTCTTCAAGGCAAAGGTTTTGGGTTTTCATTTCGTTTGCCGCTTCTGTTCCAACATAGCGCCAATGCCATGGTCTTGGCGACATTCCAGTTACTGAAAACTTTTCTTCAGGATAACGAAGTACAAAACCATATTTATGAGCATTTGCCATAAGCCATTCATATTCTTTAGTTGAAGCAAATCCAGCACTTGCACTTACAATATCAACTGAAAGACCTGCGCCACTTTCTGAAGCACCTGGCTCATCGATTCTTGTACTTGCACTTTGTTTCGCTTCTTCTTCACTCATGCCTTGGTCGGTTATGAAACGGTCAATTTTACCTTTGTAATTCTCTTGCTGACGGGAGTAACTAACATAACCTGCATAAGGTGCTAAAATAATATCTTGTGCTTTTGCAGCATCATACATTTTTTGATAAGCTTCAGAAACTCTGCTGTCGGCTGTAACACTTGAGCCTTCAATTACTGGGGAAAGTGTAGGGGTGTAATCTCTGCCAATTGGGTGGTTTGAGTTAATAAGAACTAACATCCAGTCATCGCCCGCAAGAACATCAAGCGGATTGTAAGATTCCCAAGAAATATGCGACTGTGTTTCGCTCTCCGTTTCAGATTGGGATTCAGATTCTGATTCGGACTCGGATTTTGACTCGTTTTCGTCAGCTTCGGGGTTTTCATCTTCTGGTTTAGTTGTTTCTTCAGGTGCCTTTGTAGTAGTTTCTACTTTTGGCATGGAAAGCTGAACTTGACCATAGCCCTTGCCCTTGCAAAATGCAAGGTAAAGAATTGACATAATACCAAGAATTAAGACTAAAGCAATTAAAAGTCGTAATTTAATTTTGAGTTCTCGTCTTGTGACGCGTATAGCCATATTTATTACCCTTTTTCTAATAAACTGCACATTTAGTTTATATTTTTTTTCGTTGCTTGTCAATAATTTTGCTCTTTTGACTTATTTTTTCTAAAATTATAATGACATAAACAAAAAAATATGGTACAATATATTGAATTTGACACTTGAAATGAGGTTGTGTGTTTTGAAAGCAAAAGAAAGTGTTGCACATTTTGACTCAAAAGTTAGAGAATGTTCAAACTTTACAGTAAGAGAAATTAAAAAAGTATGTAAGGACATTGGCCCAAGACCTTCAGGCGAAGAGGGCGAGAAAAAAGCTCAAGATTATGTTGAAGAGCTTATGAAGCCAATCGCTGACGAGGTTTCGCGTGAGGGATTTGATGTTCACCCAGTAGCTTTTATGAGTTGGGTGTTATTTGATGGTGCAGCAATGCTTATTGCATCAATTTTAATGATTTTAGCACATGTTGATGTTTTCCCATCACTTAGCAAGGGCTTTGTAATTGCATCACTCGTTTTAGCAGTTATTTGCGTTGCTTTACTTATTGGCGAATTCCTTTTCTATAAAGAATTTGTTGATTTTCTTTTCCCAAAACGCAAATCTTCAAATGTTGTTGCGGTTAGAAAAGCTTCAGGCGAAACAAAGCGCAGAATTATTTTCGCTGGTCACATTGACTCAGCTTATGAGTGGTGGTACACACATTTAGGCGGTGGCAAATGCTTAACTACTATGATAGCACTTGGCATTGGTTCACTTGTATTAACACTCATTATGACAATTGTTTCTTTGTTTGTTGATAATAATATTGCTTCAATTGTAATGACAGTAATTCAATGCATTACTATTCCTGTTTTTGTTGCAGTTCTTTTCTTCGTTAAGTGGAATTTATGTGTTGTTGGTGCTAACGACAACCTTACTGGTGTTTTTGCTTCAATGGCAGTAATTAAATACCTTAAAGACAATGACATTCGCTTTGAAAACACTGAAGTTGTTGCAGTTTCAACAGGTTGTGAAGAATGTGGACTTCGTGGCGCTAAGGCATTTGCAAAGGCACATGCTAAAGAATATGCTGAAGAAGGTGTAGAAACAGTATTTATGGCTGTTGACACACTTCACGACTACGATTACCTTGGTGTTTATAACAAAGATATGTCAGGTACAGTTAAGCTTGACAAACAAGCTTGCGAAATGGCTAAAAAAGCAACTGAGCTTTGCGGACTTGATATTCCATTCGCATCAGTTTTCTTTGGCTCTTCAGATGCAGCAGCTGCACAGCAAGGTGGAATTAAGTCAGTAGCACTTGCTGCTATGGACCCAACCCCTGCAAGATATTACCACACCCGTGGTGACACAGCAGATATTCTTGATATGAAAACAATCGAAATAGGCCTTAAAATTATGCTCGAAACAACATTCCTTTTCGACGAGCAAGGTCTTCGTGATGAGTATTAAAATTCTCTTTTTAAGGAGATGTGTATAATGAAAAAAACAATTTTCAAAAGCGTAGCAGTAATTCTTGTTCTTGTTATGATGGTTTCTGTTTTCTCTGCCTGTGGCGGAAAAAGCGTTGTTGACAGACCGAAAGAGGCTAAAATTAAAACCGACATTGGCGATGTAATTTTTACATTCACTTATGGCGACCTTCGTAAGGTTCTTCCTGGCGACAAGCTTGCAAACCTTTTCGAGAACACAAATAAAAAGACAGACGACAAAACAGTTTCACTTTCTTACTATGAACTTGTTTCAAAGTTTGGTGGCGAAGAGTATTTTGACGACATTTTGAAGCTTATTCCAAAAGAAGATATGCAAAAATTTACTTCAAACACAAAAGAAGTGCTTGCATATTACAATGCACTTATCAACGGAATTAAGGCTGACAGTTCAAAGGTTCGTGTTTCTTACAGAGAGTCATTTTGGATTAACCATGGCGATGGTGTAGTATTCACAGACCTTGACGGCAAAGAAATTGAGGGTCAAAAAGAGCTTCGTGCTGCATTTAGACTTTATTCTGACACAGCACTTAAAGGAATTGGCGACTACCTTAACAATAAGGGTCAAGATGATGCAAAATTTGGTGCAGACCTTGTAAACGAAATGTATGTTTTCGGCAACAAAAAGGCAAGCACACTTACAGTAGCAGACCTTTACACTGACGCTGAAGCAAAAATTTACCCAGCATATACATCTCTTACACCAACACTCCAGTTTGACCTTGACGAAAAGGGCGATAATGCAAAAGATGAAGATGGCGAATATATTTTCGTTTCAACAGATTGGTACAGAACTGTTAGCATTTGTGTAAAACCTGAAGAAGCAAGTGTTAAAAAAGCATTCTCAGTTAGAGAAGAAAAAGATGTGCTTAAATATTTTGATGTTGCTAAAGAATATATGACAGTAAATTCATTTGAAATTGAGTTTAACCCTTGCTATATTACAGCAGGCATTAACGCTGTTTCTGATGAAATGACTTATTGTACTTATGACAAAAATATGGTAGTAACAATGAATGTAACATTTACTGGCGCACTCGAAAAATATGGCACAGTTCTTGTAACATTCCCTTGCACAGACCAAATGGTATTTGACTTCGGTTGGAAAACATCTGCAGAATAATGCTTATACATTATATATTAGGCGGGTCTTTTGACCCGTTTAATTTTTATAAAAAACTTGTGATAAAACTGTTGACAAATGGGTTTTATGCGGTTATAATAACAGAGCAATAAAGCAGAGCAGTTAAATTCTCTCTCACCGTTCGGGTTTCTCGGAACGGTCAATACTTTTTCTTTTGAATGTATTGGTGCGGGCAGAATTTATCTGTCCGCATTTTAATTTGCTAAAAAATTTGAGAGGTGTTTATTTATCGCTACCAAAGAATTGCAAATCAATGAAGAAATTAGAGACAAAGAAGTCAGAGTTATTACCGACAAGGGTGAACAACTCGGCATTATGTCTTCAAAAGATGCTATCAAAGAAGCAGAAAAACGTAATCTTGACTTAGTTAAGGTTTCGCCTGCTGCTGTGCCACCAGTTTGTAAAATTATGGACTATGGCAAGTATCGTTTTGACCAAGCTAAAAAAGAAAAGGACCGCAGAAAGAATCAAAAGGTTGTTGAAACTAAAGAGGTTCGTTTGTCAGTTAACATTGATACGCATGACTTTGAAACGAAAGTTAATCACGCTATCAAATTTTTAGGCAGCGGCAACAAAGTTAAGGTTTCAATCCGTTTTAGAGGTCGTGAAATGGCTCACGCTCATCTTGGTAACGGAATTATGGAACGCTTTGCTGAAGCTACTGCTGAACACGGCACTGTTGAAAAGCCTGCAAAACTTGAAGGCAGACAGATGCTTATGTTCTTAGCACCAAAAACAGCAAAATAATTTACTTGATAAGTAATATTTAGGAGGAAATCAATATGCCGAAACTCAAAACACACAGCGGAGCTAAAAAGCGCTTCAAACTTTCAAAGAACGGCAAGCCAATCAGAGCACACGCTAACAAATCACACATTCTTAATAAGAAGAGCACAAAGAGAAAACGTAATCTTCGCAAGACAGCTGTTGCTGACACAACAAACCAGAAGCAGATTAAGCGTCTTGTTCCTTATAAATAATATTGATTTGATGTGCATTTAGGCACTTATACTTTATATCGGAGGTAACACACAATGGCACGTATTAAAGGTGCGATGATGACTCGCAAAAGAAGAAATAAAACATTAAAGATGGCTAAGGGCTACTATGGCTCAAAGCACGCTCTTTTCAAGACAGCTAAAGAAGCTGTTATGAAATCTGGTCAGTATGCTTACATTGGCAGAAAGCAGAAGAAGCGTGACTTCAGAAAGCTCTGGATTACAAGAATTTCAGCAGCTTGCAAAATGAATGGTATGAACTACTCAACATTCATGAATGGCCTTAAAAAAGCTGGTATCGACCTTAACCGTAAAATGCTTTCAGAGATCGCAATTGCTGATCCTGCAGCATTCACAGCTCTTACAGAGCAGGCAAAAGCAGCACTTAAATAATTCTTTAACCACGCCGAGTTCTCTCGCGCGTGGTTTTGCATTTTTATAATTATGAATGAAATTATTATCACCGCAAGTAAAAACCCTAAAATTAAAGAGCTTAAAGAGTTAACTGCAAAATCTTCTAAAAGAAGAGAAGCGGGTCTTTTTGTATGTGACGGAGTTCGTCTTTGCAGAGATGCGGCACTTTCAAAAAT
>JAZUGZ010000194.1:0-4479 GCA_045641425.1 Candidatus Fimenecus sp. | reverse complement strand
AATTAAAGCCTTTTCTTATGTAAATATGGCGTAAAAGTCCGTCTAAAGTTTCACTATTCCAAGTTGTTATATGATTATCAAAAATCCATTCACGAATGTTTTCGACAATTGTTGAAAACTCTGTCGGTTGCAAAAGGCAATCTTCAGCGTCCACAATTCTGTGAGTTCTATTTGCATAAAATCCGATATTAACACCGTTCAAATCCCTTGAAACTGGGTACTCGGCTTTGTTTCTGTATCTTTTTTCATCACAAGTTACAATATCTTTAACTGGAACGTCTAAATGTGCAATTCGTAAAAATGCATCTTTAACTTTTTGAGTTTTTACCCTTTTTTCAGCTTCGTAGCTAATGTGCCTATAAACACAGCCACCGCATTGCTTAAAATATGGGCAATCGATTTCAATTCTGTCTTTAGACGGCTTTATTATTTTGACGATTTTGCCCACAGCGTAACTTTTTTTAGCCTTAATAATATGGACTAAAAGGTCGTCATTTAAGAATGCACCTGATACAAAAACTGCCTCGCCCTCAAAGTGACCAACACCACTACCCTCAGAGGTAATTCCGTCAATATGAAGTTTTATCTCTTGGTTTTTTACGAGTGTCATTATTTTTTATCTCCACTCCAGAAAATATAGTCAGATATTAAAAGTGCTCGGCAAGGAGCTGCCTCTGCACCGTCAATTTTAAGTGGTGGTGCAACTAAAAAATAGTCGCCCTCAGGTACTTTGCTTAAATCAAGGCCCTCTAAAATTGCAACATTATCCATTAAAAGAGCCATGTGTGCTCTGCCGTCTGACTCTTCAGTTTCAATAGATTGAGCGTCAGTACCGACAAGGTAACAACCCATATACGAAAGCTCGGTTGCGGCAGTTTCGTGTAAAAATGCCTTGCCTTTAGATTTAATTAAAATTCGTTTTGTATTTCTTGGGAAATAACGCTCAACAACTGAGCCTGTAATAATTCCCTCTGGCACTTCAATTACAACACAAGGACCAATGAAAGCAGTAGGGTCAACCGATGAAATGTCAGCACCATCATCAAGAAAATGAAGCGGTGCATCAATGTGAGTTGCGTTATGAAGCCCCATAAAAACTGTGCTTAAATTGTAACCAGCGCCGTCCTCGATTTCCCTAACTTTTTCGAGCTTTGGCTCTGGGTCGCCTGGGTAAACCTCTGAAGTGATTAAATCTCTTGAAATGTCAAAAATTTTCATAACTCTCTCGCCTTTTTATAAACTAAAAAATCAAAATGTATTTCTGTATTTATTTCGCCTGCGTTTAGTATTTTGTCGCAAGCGTTTTTTTCTGTTTTGTAATAATAAGGTGTCATTTTGAAAAGATTTACGGCTTCTTCGCCACTTACAGTGATATTATCTTTAACTGACACTCTTTTTATAAATTCAAATCCGTTATATTCTGTATCTTTTTCTTCGTTTTCGTAAGTTTCTTTATAAACTACTTTTTTAAGTCCCATTAAATGCTCACGCCCTGGCACAGCATAAATTAAATAACCGCCAGTTTTTAGAACTCGTAAGAGTTCTGCCTCTACCATTGGTGAAAATATGTTAACAACTAAATCGAAGCTATTAGAAAGAACTGGCATATCAAAGCAAGATGCAACCGCAAGGTGTAAATCCTTATATTTACCTGCCGAAAATCTAACTGCTTCTTTGGAAATGTCGAACCCAAAAAGTTTATAGTTAATTTTTAACTTTTCCAAATATTCTGTAAGTCGTCCATCATAGTACCCTTCGCCACAACCACAATCAAGAATAGACAATTTTTGACTACCGCCAAAAATCTCGCCTATAATCTCATTTAGCTTATTAGAAAAAACATCATATTTTCCGCTTTCTAAAAAGCTTCTGCGAGAGAGCACCATCTCTTTTGAGTCGCCAGGCGTTGCTGAATGACGCTTGTTAGCCATTAAAAGATTGACATAACCCTGCTTTGCCTTGTCAAATGTGTGCCCACTACTGCATACATAACTATTCTCTTTTTCAAAAAGTTCGTTTTTGCAAACCGGACACCTAAAAAGTGACATTTTAGCACCTCAAAAATTAGGGGCGAAAACTCGCCCCCAAGTTTATTAAAATTATTTTGCTACGATATTAACAAGTCTGCCCTTAACGTAGATTTCTTTGATAATGTTCTTACCATCGATTTCTGCTGCAACCTTTTCGTCACTCTTTGCAAGTGCAATTGCATCTTCATTAGAAATTTCTGTTGGAACACTAATCTTTGCACGAATTTTACCGTTAATCTGAACAACGATTTCAACTGTATCGTCAACACATTTTGCTTCGTCAAAGCTTGGCCACTGGCCGTCTTTTGCAAGCATTTCGCCAAAGCCGAGTACACTCCACATTTCTTCTGCAATATGAGGAGCAAATGGAGAAACGAGTAAAAGAAGAGTTTTAAGCTCTGCTTTGTTTATTTTACCATTATCGTAAATAGCATTAAGAAGAGTCATAAGAGCAGCAATTGCTGTATTGAACTTCATATTTTCAATATCTTCAGTAACTTTCTTTGTTGTCTTGTGCATTGCAGAAGAAAGTTCTTTTGAATACTCGTCGCCATCTGTAAGAATTTCTTGAAGATTCCAAATTCTATCAATAAATCTCTTACAACCCTTAACACTTGACTCACTCCAAGGAGCAGCCTGTTCATAGTCACCCATAAAGAGTACATAAGTACGAAGAACGTCAGCGCCGAATACATCAACAACTTCGTTAGGGTCAATAACATTACCACGAGATTTACTCATCTTAACTCCGTCAGGGCCAAGAATAAGACCTTGAGCAGTTCTTTTAAGATAAGGCTCTTTGAATGGAACAGCACCGATATCATAAAGGAATCTGTGCCAGAATCTTGAGTAGATAAGGTGGCGAGTAACATGCTCCATACCACCGTTGTACCAGTCAACTGGACCCCAGTAAGCGAGTTTTTCCTGTGAAGCTAAAGCTTCTGTATTCTTAGGGTCAATGTACCTTAAGAAATACCAAGAAGAGCCTGCCCATTGTGGCATTGTGTCTGTTTCTCTTTTAGCATCGCCACCGCACTTAGGGCATTTGCAGTTTACATAAGAATCGATTTTAGCAAGTGGGCTTTCGCCGTCTTGACCTGGCTCAAAGTTTTCAACCTCTGGAAGCCTTAATGGTAACTCTTCATAAGGAACAGCAACCATACCGCAAGTAGGACAATGAACAATCGGAATTGGTTCGCCCCAATAACGCTGACGGTTGAATGCCCAGTCCTTCATCTTGTACTGAACACCGCCCTCGCCGATGCCTTTTTCCGCGAGAAATTCAATCATCTTTGCAATTGAATCTTTCTTATTTGTTGAGCCATTAAGGAAGCCGGAGTTAACCATTTCGCCGTCGCCAGTATAAGCTTCTTTAGAAATGTCGCCACCCTTAATAACTTCAATAATATCAATGCCGAACTTCTTTGCGAAGTCGTAGTCACGTTGGTCGTGTGCTGGAACAGCCATAATAGCACCAGTACCGTAACCCATCATAACATAGTCAGATATGTAAATTGGAATATCTTTACCATTTACTGGGTTTTTAGCTGTGAAGCCAGAAAGTTTAACACCAGTTTTGTCTTTAACAAGCTGTGTTCTCTCAAATTCTGTTTTCTTTGCACATTCTGCTCTGTATGCTAAAACTTCGTCCATATTAGAGATTTTGTCAGCATATTTGTCAATAATTGGGTGTTCAGGTGCCATTACCATAAATGTAACACCGAAGAGTGTATCAGGACGAGTTGTGTAAATCTTAAAGCTTTCATCAACCTCATTAACTGAGAATGTTACGAATGCACCACGAGATTTACCAATCCAGTTTTCCTGCTGAAGTTTAACATTTGGAAGATAGTCAACTTCGTTGAGTCCTTCAAGAAGCTTGTCAGCATATTCAGTAATACGAAGATACCAAACGTCCTTTGACTTTTGAACAATGTCGCTGTGGCAAATGTCGCACTTACCACCCTGTGAGTCTTCATTAGAAAGAACAACCTTACAAGATGGGCAGTAGTTAACGAGAGTCTTATCACGGAATGCAAGACCATTCTCGGACATCTTAAGGAAAATCCACTGTGTCCACTTGTAGTATCCCTCTTCTGTTGTATCTATTACTCGGTTCCAGTCGAAAGAAAAACCAACTTTCTTGAGCTGAGTTGAGAAACGCTCAATGTTCATGTCGGTAACCTGACGAGGGTGGATACCTGTCTTGATTGCATAGTTCTCTGTTGGAAGGCCATAGGCATCAAAACCGATTGGGAACAATACATTGTAACCCTGCATACGGCGTTTTCTTGATACAACCTCAAGACCAGAATAAGCCTTGATATGACCTACGTGCATTCCTGCACCAGATGGATATGGGAACTCTACAAGTCCATAGAACTTTGGCTTTTGAGAGCCGTCCTCTGCATGGAATACACCAGTTTCTTCCCATTTAGCCTGCCATTTT
>JAZUGZ010000193.1:0-11695 GCA_045641425.1 Candidatus Fimenecus sp. | reverse complement strand
GCCGTCAACTGAAATTGTTGCACCCATTCGCACAAGCTGTACTGTGTAACGGAAGGGGTTGTCCCAAACACTTTCAGAAACCATACTTTTACCATTTGCAACAGTAAGAAGAACTGAAAACTGTGGTTGCATATCGGTTGGGAAGCCAGGGTGAGGCATTGTTTTAACATTGCACTTATTTGGCGTGCCGTTAAATGAAACTCTAACGCTGTCGTCAAACTCTTCAACTGAAACGCCTGTTTCAATAAGCTTTGCAATTATTGACTCAAGGTGTTTTGGAGTAACATTTTTAATTAAAACATCGCCCTTTGTAGCGGCAGCCGCTACCATATATGTTCCTGCTTCAATTTGGTCAGGAATAATTGAATATTCACAACCGTGAAGCTTTTCAACACCACGAATTTTAATTGTGTCAGTACCTGCACCACGAATGTCAGCACCCATTGAGTTTAAGAAGTTCGCAAGGTCAACAATGTGTGGCTCTTTTGCGGCTGGCTCAATAATTGTAAGGCCACGTGCTTTAACCGCTGCAAGCATAAGGTTCATTGTAGCACCAACAGACACAACGTCGAAGTTAACACTATTACCAAGAAGCTTTGGAGCATTAGCTAAAAGCATTCCTGTTTTATCAATGCTAATTTCGGTACCAAGTGCCTCAAACCCTTTAAGGTGCTGGTCAATTGGTCTAACACCAAAAGAGCAACCGCCAGGCATTGCAACACGAGCGTGATTAAGTCTGCCTAAAAGTGCGCCAATGAAGTAGTAAGACGCACGAAGCTGTTTTGTTAAATCGTGAACAACCTCGTCACTAACAATGTGACGTGTGTCAATCTCAAGTGTTGTTTTATTTATATATTTAATTTCTGCACCGAGTTCGTGAAGAATTTTTGTCATTACATGAACGTCGCTGATGTCAGGAATATTTTCAATTCTGCAAACACCTTCTGCAAGAAGAGTCGCCGGAAGAATCGCAACTACGGCATTTTTAGCACCACTAATGTCAACTTCGCCACGAAGTGGAGTGCCACCGTTTATTATGATTTTTTCCAAGGACTTGTCCCCCCTCGAAATCGAATAATAAAAATATATCGCCGAAAAAAAGTTAAAATCAAAACATTGTGTATATATCGACAAAATTTGCCCGATACACGCCTTATATAGTATAACACTATTATACAGAAAATAAAAGCCCTTTTTTATAATTTTTTTATTTTGTAAAAAGTGCCGAAACAAATGTTTATATAAATGTTGAATAAATGGTCTAAATAATGTATAATTATATAGATTGAGGTGAAAAAATGGAAACTTTGAAGAACGATTTTTTAGAAATAAAAGTAAATAGCCACGGTGCAGAGCTTTCATCTGTTAAAAGTGCTAAAACTGGCAAAGAATATTTATGGCACGGCGACAGTGCTTTTTGGGGCAGAAGAAGTCCAGTCCTTTTTCCAGTTGTTGGTAAATATAAAGACTTAAAGTCAATTTATGACGGCAAAGAATATTCACTCCCACAACACGGCTTTGCAAGAGATTGTGACTTTACTTTAATCGAAAAAAATGATGATTTTATATCATTTGAATTAACAGATAGTGAAGAAACACTTGCGAAGTATCCATTTAGATTTTCACTTGTTTGCTCATTTAGACTAGTCCACAACAAAATTATTGTTTCGTGGGATATTAAAAACACAGACGACAAAGATATTTATTTTTCAATTGGTGCGCACCCTGCATTTAACTGTAAAAAAGGCGAAACAGTTCTTAAAATGGACGGCAAAGATTTAGAATATTCAATTCTTAATGCCGACGGACTTTTCGTGCCGGAGAAATACAAGGTTGAAAACGAATTCGTTTTAACTGATAGCGTTTTCGACCGCGATGCACTAATCTTAGAAAACAGCGGTGTTCACTCTGTAAGTTTAATTGAAAATGGCAAGGAATTTATTACAGTTAATTTTGAGGCTGACATTTTTGGAATTTGGTCACCAGTTAAAAAGAATGCACCATTTGTTTGCATTGAGCCTTGGTACGGCAGAGCAGACCGATTTGATTTTGACTACGACATTAAAAATCGTGAATGGGGTAACAAATTAGATGTTAACGAAACATTCCACAAGGAGTATGAAATAGTAGTAAATGAATAAGTTTAAGAATATTTTATTTGATTTTGACGGAACACTTGTAAACTCTTCGGAAGGCATTTTCAAAAGCTTAAACTATGCCTTTGAGTCTTACGGCTACGGCACTAAAACAGAAGAATTTTTACAAAAATTTATTGGCCCACCACTTCATTATAGTTTTACAGAATTTTGTGGTTTTACTCCTGAACACGCTGTGGAAATGACTGAGAAATACCGCGAGCGTTACAAAACCATTGGCTACCTTGAAAATTATGTTTACGAGGGTATTCCGGAGCTTCTTTGTGAGCTTAAAGCAAGGGGCTACAAAATTGGTACTGCTTCAAGTAAGCCACTTAAATTCGTTAAAGACATTTGCGAGCAAAGAGGAATAGCACAGTACATCGACTTTTTAGGTGGCACACAGTTTGACGACATTAAAGAAAGCAAAACAAAAGTAATTCTTAACGCTATGAATGCTCTTGGTGCTACTACTGAGGACACTTTAATGATTGGCGACAGACTTTTCGATATTAACGGCGCTCACGAAGCTGGTATTCCTTGCTGTGCGGTGCTTTTCGGCTTTGGTAGCAGAGAAGAATTCGAAGAATACAAAGCAGAATACATTATTGAAAAGCCAAATGATTTATTTGAAATTTTGAAATAAGGAGAAAGTTATGAGCACTCCGTTAGCTGACAGACTTCGTCCAAAAACACTTGGCGAAATTGTTGGTCAAAAGCATCTTTTAGGGGACGATATGCCACTTCGCAACATAATTGAAAGTGGTGTTTGCCCAAACTTAATATTTTATGGCCCAAGTGGCACCGGTAAAACTACTCTTGCAAGAATTATTGCAGAGAAAACTGACAGAAAGCTCCACCACTTAAATGGCACAAATGCCAGCACATCTGACATTAAAGACATTGTTAGTGAGCTTGACACATTTGCAGCGCCAAACGGAATTTTACTTTATTTAGATGAAATTCAGTATTTTAACAAGCGCCAGCAACAGTCATTACTCGAATATATTGAAAGTGGTAAAATTACACTTATTGCATCGACTACTGAAAATCCGTATTTTTACATTTACAGTGCGGTGCTTTCACGATGCACAGTGTTTGAGTTTAAGTCAGTTGAGCCTGAAGATGTTGTTCCTGCTATTCTTCGTGGGTTTAAGGCTTTGGAAGAAGAATTAGAATGCGAAATCGTTCTCGAAGACGGAGTCGCAGAGCATATTGCAGTAGCTTCTGGTGGCGATGTTAGAAAGAGCCTTAATTTTACAGAGCTTTCAGCACTCTCCACTAAAACTATTGACGGAGTTAAAAACATAACTCTCGAAAATGTGCAAAAGCTTACTAATAAAAACACATTCCGATACGACCGCGAGGGCGACGAGCATTACGATGTTATTTCGGCTTATCAAAAGTCAATGAGAGGAAGCGACCCTGACGCCGCACTTCACTATTTAGCAAGGCTTTTAGAAGCTGGGGATTTACCGTCTGCTATTAGAAGACTACTCGTTTGCGCCTGTGAAGATGTTGGACTCGCTTACCCGCAGATTATTCCTATTGTTAAATCTGCTTGCGATATTGCCGAGAGAGTTGGACTCCCCGAAGCCGCAATTCCACTTGCTGATGCGGTTGTTTTAGTCGCAACAAGTCCAAAGAGCAACACCGCACATGACGGAATTTTTGCCGCAATGGACGATGTTAGAAAAGGTAATTTTGGTAAAATTCCTCGTCAGCTTCAAAACAAGCATTTTGACGGAGAAGATAACGAAAACAAAGGGCAATTTTACAAATACCCACACGACTACCCAAATGCTTGGGTGTCACAACAGTATTTACCAGATGCCCTTAAAAATAAAAAATATTATGAATTCGGCAACAATAAAAATGAACTTGCCGCAAAGGAATATTGGAAAAAGGTTAAAGGAGAATAATTATGGCAAAGAGAACAGATTACATATCTTGGGACGAATATTTTATGGGTATTGCAATGCTTTCAAGCTACAGAAGTAAAGACCCAAGCACACAGGTTGGCGCTTGCATAGTAAACAGCGACAACAAAATTATGTCAATGGGTTACAACGGCTTTCCAAGGGGCTGTGATGATGACAACTTCCCTTGGGACAGAACTGGCGACGAGTACGAAACAAAATATCCTTATGTTTGCCACGCAGAGCTTAATGCAATACTTAATGCCGGTGGTCGAAACCTTGAGGGCTCACGAATTTATGTTGCACTTTTCCCTTGTAACGAATGTGCAAAGGCAATTATTCAAAGTGGTATTAAAGAAGTAATTTATATCTCAGATAAATACTACGACACAGTTGGAAACCGTGCTTCTCGCAGAATGTTTGATGCCGCAGGAGTTAAATACACAAAGGTTAAAATGGCTCACGAAACTCTTTCAATTAACTTTAAGGAAGAGGATATTTAATTATGGGTAAATTTGACTTTTTTGCATTTGCCGCCCGTACTAAATATATAAATCGTTGGGCGCTTATGAGAAACACAAGGTATGAAACTCTTTCAGAGCACTCGGCAGAGGTTGCAGAAATTGCCCATGCGCTTGCGCTTATTGGCAACGAGAAATTAGGGAAGAGCCACAACCCAGAGCGTGCCGCACTTTTAGGGCTTTACCACGATTTACCGGAGATTATTACTGGCGACTTACCGACACCAGTTAAATATTTTAGCGAAGAAACAAAAACCGCCTACAAGGCAGTTGAAAAGAATGCTTCAAAACAGCTTCTCGAAATGCTCCCTGACTACTTAAAGAAAGATTACGAGCCACTTTTCAAAAAGAAAAATGACGACAGAGAGCTTTGGAAATTAGTAAAATCTGCTGATAAAATTTGTGCTTACCTTAAATGTATTGAAGAGCGAAACGCAGGTAACCGAGAATTTTGCGAAGCCGAAAAAACAATTCTTAAAACACTTTCTCGACTTGATTGTGACGAAGCAAAGATTTTTATTGAAGAATTTGTGCCAAGTTACGAAAAGACCATCGACCAAATGAAGAAATAAAATATAACACCGAAGATCTGTATGCCTCCCCTTGTTAGGGTTGCGGGTGTCCGGTGGACACCTCTGCGAAGCAGAAGCAATGTCTGAGCTGGCAGGCGAGTAATGAGGCGTTTTTGTGTAAACAAAAACGGAGGGGTAGTAGGGAACGCTGCCTTCAGCGTTCCGCATTTCTCTCCCTCCGTCTGCTTCGCAGCCACCTCCCTCATCAGAGGGAGGCTTTTTAACTTTTATTTAATTTTATCAAGTCAAGTTTTCGTAGTTTTTCTTAAATTCTTTATCCCAGCGATTTTCAATACCATCTCGCCAAGCGAGTGCTTTTTCGGTAAGCTCTTTTGTAAGCTCAGGCATTTCTTTAGACAAATCGTGCTTTTCGCTTGGGTCTTTTTCAAGGTCGGAAAGGAAAACCTCGGCTCTTGTTCCGTCAAATTCAGTAAGTCTGCCATTCAAAACCAATTTATAATTTTTATATCTAACTGCGGTTTGCTCTTCCATTTCCCAAAATAGATAATCGTGAGTGTCTTCGCCAGTTTCGTCAAGCATACCCTTAAGGCTAATTCCGTCTAATTCATATTTTTTAGGGTCGCCACCACACATTTCGAGTACAGTTGGGAAAATATCAGTAGAAATATGAGCTTCATTTGAAACTGTTCCGTGAGTTTTACCTTTAAGTGAAAGAATTGCAGGAATACGAATTCCGCCCTCGAAAAGTGAGAATTTATGGCCAGTAAATATGCCAGTTGTACCGCCATAATATGGGTCTTCTGTTCCGTCAAGCCAGTTACGAGCTTCACGAGATGGGCCATTATCACTTTGGAAATAGATTATTGTATTTTCGAGCAAGCCGTTCTTTTCAAGCTCTTTTACAATTTCGCCAACACCATCATCAACAGCTGAAATCATAGCCGCCATTATTCGTCTATCCGGTGGAAGCTCAGGGAAACGGTCGATATATTTTTTCGGTGCGTGCATTGGGTAATGTGGTGCATTGTAAGCTACATAAAGAAAAAATGGCTCTTCCTTGTGTCTTTCAATAAAGTCAACACTCTTTTCGGTAATCTTGTCAGTTAAATACTCGCCATTTTCAAAGATTTCTTTGTCATTTTCCCAAAGGTCGTGGGTTGGGTCGGTGTGACCGTCTGCCATTCCGTAATAGAAAATGTGAGAATAATAGTCAAGGCAACCAGCAAGGAAGCCGTAAAATTCGTCAAATCCGTTGCTATTTGGTCGGCACTCGTCTTTAAGTCCTAAATGCCACTTGCCCATTATACCAGTTTTGTAGCCTAAATTTTTAAGAGCTGTTGCAACTGTTGGAACATTTGGAGTTAAGCCCGAAGCTCGTCTGTGGCCAGCGAGAATTGCACGAACACCTGCATTACCTGGGTAACGACCAGTTAAGAGTGATGCTCTTGATGGCGAGCAAACTGGCGAGCCTGAGTACATACTCGAAAAGCGAATACCATTTTCGGCAAGCTTGTCAATATTAGGGGTCTTAAAATCAGTTGTTCCCATGCAGCTTAAGTCGCCGTATCCTTGGTCGTCAGTCATTATAAAAATTACATTTGGTTGCATAATATTTTCTCCTATCCAAACAATGTGTAAACTCGCCTGCCGGCTATTATTTTTGCTTCGCAAAATGGCGGGAGCAAGCCCCCGCCCTACATTTTGGTGCAATTCATTAACGGAATGATGTGGGCATCAACTATTATTTTTGCTTCGCAAAATGGCGGCACCAAGGCACCGCCCTACATTTTTGTGCAATTCGTTAACGGAACGATGTGGGCATCGTTGCCTACTGCATATTAAACAATGTGTCTAAAAGGCTTATAAAATACAAAGTGGCGGGGAAATCCCCGCCCTACATTTTTATTCTTCTAATTTCTTTTGTGATTCAGCTTTGAGGTATGCATTGATAAATCCGTCAAGGTCGCCATCCATAACATTTGAAATGTTACCACTTTCAAAGCTTGTTCGGTTATCTTTAACAAGCTGATATGGCATAAACACATAAGAACGGATTTGGCTACCCCAACCAATTTCTTTTTGGTCGCCCTTAATGTCGGAAATTTTATCAAGATGCTCACGCTCTTTAATTTCAATAAGCTTTGACTTAAGCATTGTCATACAAACTTCTCTGTTTTGGTGCTGGCTTCGCTCAACCTGACAAGAAACAACAATACCAGTTGGAATATGAGTTAAGCGAACTGCCGATGAAGTTTTGTTAACCTTCTGTCCGCCAGCGCCTGATGAACGGTACACGTCCATTTTAATGTCTTCAGGGGCAATTTCAACCTCGATAGTATCGTCAATTTCAGGCATAACTTCGACTGAAGCAAATGAGGTGTGGCGTCTGCCCTCGGAGTCAAATGGAGAAACACGAACAAGGCGATGAATACCAGTTTCGCTTTTCATATAACCATAAGCATTTTCGCCCTCAATAAGAATACTTGCAGATTTAAGTCCTGCTTCGTCGCCATCAAGGTAGTCAAGAGTTGTTACCTTGTAGCCGTGGCGTTCGCCCCAACGGCAATACATACGGAAAAGCATTTGTGCCCAATCCTGAGCCTCTGTGCCACCTGCACCTGCGTGGAATGTTAAAATAGCATTTCGTGCATCATATTCGCCTGAAAGAAGTGTTGAAAGAGTCATTGTTTCAAGGTCATTTTCGAACTTTGTAACACTTTCTGTGCATTCTTCAACAAGTGACTCGTCCTCTTCTTCATTTGCAAGCTCAATCATAACAAGAGCATCGTCAAAGTCAGAGCAAAGTCTTTCGTAAGCGCTAACTTTATTTTTAAGTGTGCTTTGTCTTTTAAGAACTACCTGTGAAGCTTTAACATCATCCCAAAAACCATTTTCGGCTGTTTTTGCATCAAGCTCGGCAATTTCTTCTTTCATTTTTTGTAGGCCTAAAGCATCTGCCAAATCCTTAAGGGCATCTTCATGGCCTAAAAGTTGTAATCTTAATTCTTCATATTGAAGCATAAATCTTAACCTCTCTATTTATAAACAAAAACTTTAATTTAGCGTATTATGAATTAGTACCGATTTCGGTTTTTAAGATATGCTACTGTGCCGTAGAAGAAGCATCTTCTGCGGTGCTTTTTTCTTTATCTTTGGTTTCGCTTTCAGTTTCTTTTTCGGTTTCTTCCTTTGTAGCCTTTTCGGTTACATTGTTACCGTCTTCATCGGTTACATTTTCGCCATCTTCATTAGTAACTACCACAGCTTCAGGAGCGGTTGTGTCACTTGCAACAACCTCAGCCTGACCAATTAAGTCTTTGTCTTCAGTTGTGTTTTCGGCTTGAAGTGTGGTGTTAGTAGTTGCAATTTCAGGTGTTGTTGTGTTTTGAATTGCTGAAATAACCATTGCACCATCAATTTCACGAAGAGTAACCTTAATGTATTTGTCAGGTGTTGGCTCAATCATTTTGCCGTCTGCACCTTGCTCCCAAGACTCGCCAGCATAAAGTGCAACTGTTAAAACAACTGTGTCGGCGCTTTTTTTAGCACTAACTACCTTTGGAGTGTAGATAGGAATAATACTTGTGATTGGGATTGTGTATGTTTTAGCGTCGGCATCATAGGTAAATTCATAGTCATAGCCCTCAACAGTAGCGTGAGCAGGCTTAACCTCAGCACCGAAAAGCTTCTTAAAGCTTTTTTCAACATCTTTTTGTGGAATAATAATGCCACCGTCGCCACTTTCATAGGTGTCAGGGGCAATGTCACTTTTAAGAATTGCCCAAATTGACATTTCAACAAGCTCTGAAGAGTCAGCCTTTGTAACATCGTCAAAGCCCTTTGGGTCAATAAGAACAACTGGAGTTAAAAGCTTATTGTAATCGGTGTAGTCCTTATTTTTATTTATTATATTTTTAACGCCAAAAACGGCAAGCACAATTACTGTGGCAAGACCAATTAGCGCTAAAATCATTACGATTGTACCAACTGGAGCGGCTGCCTTGTGAGTGCCTTTATGCTTAACTTTTTCTGTGTTTGGCATAATGGATATCTCCTTTACACATAATCAACATATTTTACCATATTATTTTAGTTATTGCAACAGCAAAAAGGCAATAAAAAAGCGGTGGAAAAATCCACCGCTAAATATAAATCTATTCAACATCTGGCTCGATAAGACCATAGCCACCGTCATTACGCTTATAGACTACTGAAATTTCGTCAGACTCAGCATTACGGAACATATAAAACATATGACCGAGCATATTCATTTGAAGAATTGCTTCGTCAACTGTTTCAGGCTTTAGCACAACCTTTTTAGAACGAACTAAGTCAAAGTCAGACTCTTCTTCAGCAATATCACCGATAAACACCTCATCAAATGACACATCACGAAGCCTTTTTGAAAGACGAGTTTTGTTCTTTCTAATTTGACGAATAAGTGAGTCAACGCACTTGTCAAGTGCATCTTCAAGGTCGTCGCTCTTTTCTTGGCTTCTAAAAATCATACTGTTTTTAATAAGTGTGATTTCGCAAGATTTAACGTTCTTTTCAACAGAAGCGGTAATCTTAGCCGTTGCATCTGGACCGAAGAATTTTTCAACCTTACAGAGTTTTTCTTCTGCCCTTTCTTTGAAGCTCTCTCTTGGCGTACACTTACGTCCTACGATTGTAATGTTCACAACGACAACTCCTTTAATTTTCATTTGAGCTTTGGTTTCCCTTTTGCTCAATTTCAGTATAGCACATTTACACAGAAAAATAAAGAGTTTTTTGAAATTTTTATAAAATATTTACAAAACCTTAACAATATGACGGGTTACATGGCAGCCAACATTAACTGCAACAGGAAGACCGGCTATGTGAGTAGCACCCTTTTCAATATTAACAGCTAAGGCTGTGGTAACTCCGCCAAAGCCTTGTGGGCCAACGCCAGTTTCGTTAACTCGTGTGAGCATTTCTTCTTCAAGCTCGGCATAAAATGGGTCAGGGTTACGCTCACTTGTACTTCTGCAAAGTGCCATTTTAGAAAGAAGTGCGCACTTTTCGAAGTCGCCACCAATACCAACGCCCAAAACCATTGGTGGACAAGGGTTACCGCCAGCAGTTTTAACAACATCGACTACAAAAGACACAATATCTTCCCTTGTGGCAGATGGAGTAAACATTTTGATTTTACTCATATTTTCGCTACCAAATCCTTTTGGTGCTACTGTGAATTTAATTTTATCTCCCTCAACAATTCGAGTGTGAATTACAGCAGGGGTGTTGTCATTAGTATTAACTCTATTCATTGGGTCGCCGACTACGGATTTACGAAGTAATCCGTCAACATAGCCTTTTCTAACGCCCTCGTTAATTGCATCTTCAAAATTTCCGCCAACAATGTGAACATCTTGACCAACTTCCGCAAAAATTACTGCCATGCCTGTGTCTTGGCAAATTGGAATATCAAGCTCTTTTGCGAAAACTAAATTGTCAGAAATTGTTTTCATAATGCTTTTTGGAAGCTCTTCAGTTTCATTTTTTTCGCTTTCGTGGATTTTGTCGGTTAAATCCATAGGCAAAACCTTATTTGCGGTAATGCACATTTCACGAATTAAATTTGTAATTTCGGTTGTGTTAATCTCTCTCATAATACATTTCCTTAAAACAAAAGGGCAGAAGCTCTGCCCTTAAAATTTATTAGTTTTTGTTTCTTCGGCTGTAACCGCCACGCTTGTCAGTGCTACGCTTAAGGTCACTCATTTTGTCCTCACTTTGTGCCTTAAAACGCGCCATCATATCTTCAAATGACATTGGGCCATTGTCTTGTGGTTCAGAATTACCCTTCCAACCACGGTTGGCATTGTTCTGACGTTTTGGTTTTTGGGGTTTCGGTGCATCTAGTGGGAGTGCCTTTTTAATTGAAAGGCTAATTTTACCCTTTTCGTTAATATCAATTACCTTGACTTTAACATTGTCACCGACAGTTAACTTTTCGGAAATGTCGCTTACATACTCTGCCGCAACTTCAGAAATATGTACCATACCCGCTGTGCCGTCTTCGAGCTTAACGAATGCGCCAAAGTTCGTAAGACCGGTTACTGTGCCCTCATACACTTCGCCAATTTCTACTGCCATACTTTCTTCCCTTTCCCAAAAGGTGTTATTCACCCGGAGTTACATCATAGAAAACTTTTTCGCCAGGTTTAACAAAGCCGAGCTTTTCACGAGCGACCTGTTCAATGTAACTGCTTTTGTCGTCATTGTCAAGAACAGACTGTAAGCGGTCATTTTTAGCCACCTGTGTGTCGTAAGCCTCTTGCTTTTGGTTGAGAACCTGTTTCTTTTCACGAATTTCAAGCTGTTTGCTGATTATGGTAATTGTAAAAGAGCCGATAATTAAAATTAAAGCTAAAACAAGGATAAAACTTCTTTTTGGACGTTTCTTTCCAGATTTAGAATTTTTGGCTTTCATCTTTTCACTACCTTTCAACGCATTTTGCTTTCTATTAGTCAAATTATACAACAAATTCTTGGGATTTTTCAAGTGGTATTTTGATTTATTTTCATTTTTTTCTGGTGTTTTTAGATGTTTTTTAACT
>JAZUGZ010000192.1:0-4271 GCA_045641425.1 Candidatus Fimenecus sp. | reverse complement strand
CTAATGAACCTTTACCACAAGAGCAAATTGATGCAATTGTTTCTTCAATGACTTCAAATGGTGCCTCACAAGAAGAAATTGATGCATTTCTTGAGGGTGCATCTTCTGTAACAGTTCCAACAACAGGCGATACAACTCTTCAGCAGGACCTTATTAAAAAGAATTTAGAGCTTTCACAGTTAAATGCAGAGCTTACTTCATTACAAGCTGAGGGAGCACTTACAATTACAACAGACAACGACACTTACATTGAAGCTCTTAAAAATGTTGCTGACAGCAAAAAAGAAGCTTATGAAAGCATAAAGTCAGTTTATGATGAACTTCGCAATGGTTGGTATGCTGATAAAGATAGTATAATCACAAAAATCAATATTAAAGCAGGGGAAGAGTTCACTCCAGTTAAAGAAGATGAAAGCTCATTAGGCATTGGCTCACTTTTCGGAAATGTTGAGTTTAGCGGTGTTCTTTCTTCACTTATGGGTGCTTCTGATGATTCTTACATTGGCACAGGCGTTACTCTTGATAGCTATGAAGATATTATTGTAGCTGTTTCAGTTGGTAAGAGCGATTTGTTAAAGCTTAGCACAGGCATGAAAGCAACTGTCACAAGCCTTGATAAAGAATATGAAGCTGAAATTACTTATGTAAGTGCAACAGCTTCTGAATCAGCAGGTCTTGACCTTGGCTCAATTGCAGGCTCACTTATGGGTGGTGCAGGCGGTTCATCTGGTGCAGCTGTTGAGATTAAAATTAAAAAGCCAGATAAAAACATTGTAATTGGCTTTGATGTTGATGTTAGAATTGCACTTTCAACTGAAGAAGATACACTTAAAATTCCAGTTGAAGCAGTAGTTTATGACAGCGGTGCTTATTACGTGTTTGTTTACGATAAAGAAAAAAGCACAGTCACAAGACACGATATTAAACACGGTATTCTTGATGATACAAGCTACCAAATTTTAGATGGTCTTAAAGAAGGGGATACAGTAATTAAAAGCCCTGACCCAAATCTTAAAGACGGCACAAAGGTTGCAGAAAAAAACGCATAAGGGGTGTTAAATCTTGAGTATTAAAGAAAACATCCGTATTGCGATTTTCAGTATTAAAACCAATATGATGCGTGCCCTTTTAACAATGCTCGGCATTATTATTGGCGTTGCATCAGTTATTGCGGTTATTACAGTCGGCGATGGTGGTCGAGATTACATTGTCGGCATGATTCGTGATATGGGTAACAGTGCAATTGCACTTACTGTTAATTCACGTACCGCATCAGATGATGACTATTTTACTGACAATGACATTGTGGCAATTAAAAAGCTTGACGGCGTTGACTATGCTTCAATGCAGGTTATGGCAATGGCACAAATGCAAGTTGAAGACCAAACAGGTTTTCTTATTGGCATTGGCGGTAATACGGATATGCAAATGATTATGCAAACACCATGTATTTATGGTAGATTCTTTACAGAAGAAGAATATAACGAAAGCAAAAATGTTGGCGTAATTGATGCTACAAGTGCATATAATGCATTTGGCAAGCAAGATGTTGTTGGCGAGTATATTCGCTGTACAGTTGACGGCACAACAGTTCCAATTAAAATTATTGGTGTCGTTAATGTTATGTCTATGATGAATATGGACACAGAAGAAATAGCTTCAAATATGTCTGCAATGGGCGGTGCTCAGGTGCTTAGCTGTATGGTAATTATACCAGCGGGTGTTGCAAACCAAATCAACGGCACAAATGGTAAATATGACACAATCAACATTACCGCAAAAGACGAAGCTCTTTTAGATGGTATTGGTGCTTCAGCTATTAACTACATTCGTTCACTTCACGGCAACTTTGACAAGGATTGCTATACAGTTACTAATATGGCAACTTACATTGACCTTCTTGATACTGTTATTAACGTCTTTACAATTTTCATTGCCGCCGTTAGTGCAATTTCACTTTTGGTTGGCGGTATTGGCGTTATGAACATTATGCTCGTTTCAATTACCGAGCGCACAAGAGAAATTGGTATTAGAAAGTCACTGGGTGCTAAAACTGGTACAATCCTTTTCCAGTTCCTTACTGAATCAGTGATTCTTTGCCTTATTGGTGGTGCAATTGGACTTCTTTTAGGTGTTGCGTCAGCGGCACTGGTGTCTTATATAATGAAAGTTCCTTTGTCAGTTAAATTCTCAACAGTTGCAATTGCAATTGGATTTTCTTCAGCTATCGGTATTATATTTGGTGTTTACCCAGCAAGAAGAGCGGCAAAAATGCCACCAATTGAAGCTCTTAGAAGAGATTAAACTTAATAAAAATAAAACCTTGTTTGCCACAGCATGCAAGGTTTTTGTTTTAATTATTTCGTTGACTTTATTATAATAATCCGTTACAATATTGTTGTAATGATTATTCTTTTTGAGGGGGTATTCAAATGAAAAAAATCATTTCACTTTTGCTTTCATTGGTAATCATTTTAAGTGCCACAATTTCGGCATTTGCAAGTGAAAATAACCAAACAACTGAGGCAAATAAAAAAACTGATTCGGTTAATGTTGATATTGACAGTATGATTAAAACTGGTAATGATTCAATTTTCCCTTCGCCAAGGTCAATCGTGTCAGTAAATAACATTAAAACAACTAACGACCAAGCAACAAATGGCGCTCAAACACAGTCAGTTGTTGAATATGGACTTTGGGTTGGCGGTACAAATGTTACAAGCTCAACATTAAAAGGTAGTGGTTGGAGCTATAGCCCAAGTAGCAATACTTTAACCTTATCAAATGCCAATATTACTGATTTTTCATATACTACGGAGCATGACGATGTTGACGATTGTGACTACATTTTAGATGCTTTTGGAATTTTTGCTACTAACGATTTAACAATTTGCTTAAAGGGTAGCAATGTCGTAGATATGTATATGTACTTAGATAAACTAGATTGTCCTTATAGCGGTGGGGATTCATCTTGCTGTGGTATTAAAGTGCTTGGCAAACTTACAATTACCGGTAGCGGTTCTTTAGATGTTTTTTCAGGCGAGTCAGGATATTCATTTGGTATATCTGCCAATGACTTTGTAATGAATGGCACAGGTACCGTTTCAAGCGTAAGCGGGTTTGCAACATGCCCTTATGGTATTTATTGTATCGACTCTTTTGTATGTAATAGTGGTACAGTTATTGCACAAGGTATTAGCGGTATTGAATATTTTACAGATACTGCTGGTATTTGTGTTGAAAATGGTGATTTCACAGTATCGAATTCAACTGTAACAGCAAAAGCTGATGCAGGTTTTTATTCAAAAGCTATCAATGTAGTTTTTGGCGATTGTATTTTGAATAATGCAAATGTTACTGCAACTGCGTCAGATGCTTCTTTAACAGCTGTTGGCATTAGCTGTGATACATTTAAGTCTGAAAATAGTACTGTTAAGGCACAAACTGGCGATGCCACTTACTTTAACTACGGAATAATTACAGATGAATTAAATGTAAATGGTGGCTCAATTACAAGCAAAGCTGGTTATAGCTTAATTAGCTATGAAGAGTGTGAAGATTACACTTATTCAATTGGTGTTTTAGCTATGAACTTTACAACTTCAAATAACGCTAAAGTTATTGCAACTTCAAAAGGTTGTGCAGGTGGCATTTCTTACGGTATAGCCGCATCTACTTTTTTAAGCAAAACTTCAACTGTTAAAGCAACAGGTGGTATTGCTTTTGATTCTTCTTATGGCGTTTTTGCTGACAGTTCAATTAAAGCTTCGGGAACAACCTTGCAAGCAACGTCAGATGATGCATATTACCTTTATACATCAGATTCAGTAGCAATTTTCTCATTAGGCAATATTACTTTTGATTCAAGTGCAAAAGTTACTGCCCAAACAGGCGAGAGCTATGATGATTCAATTGCTATTTGGGGCGATTCAATTAAATTCGGCACTTCAACAGTAACAGCAACATCAGACAGCTCATATACAGCATCAAAAGCTATTTGTGCTGATAATAATATTACTATTGCAAATGCAAAAATAACAGCTAAAACTGAAAATGGTTCGCAGTATTCAATTGCTATTGATACAATTGATGGCAATATAAGTGTTAGCAATGGCGTTACTTATGCAACCGCTGGTAATGGTACAGCTTATAGCTTTGGCGTTCGCTCAATTAACGGAGATATTACCGTTTCAGGCGGCACACTCTATGGAACTGCTAACTATGCAGTTCTTGGAATTGGTATTGTCGCTTCTAACAGCTACATTTACCTT
>JAZUGZ010000191.1:0-10124 GCA_045641425.1 Candidatus Fimenecus sp. | reverse complement strand
TTATTTAATCATTTCCATAAATTCTTCTTCGCTAATGACTTTTACACCAAGTTCATTGGCTTTTTTTAGTTTTGAGCCAGCAGCTTCGCCTGCTAAAACGTAGTCAGTTTTCTTTGAAACAGATGCTGCAGCCTTACCGCCAAAAGATTCAATACATTCTTGAATTTCTTTACGATTATAGTTAACTAATGTGCCAGTTACAACAAAAGTAAGACCTTCAAAGCGATTATCAGTTACTTCCATTTTACTTTCAGTATTTACACCAATCATTTTAAGCTGAAGAATCATAAACTGTGTTGTTTCAAGCGAGAAATAGTCAATAATTGAATCAGCCATAACCTCGCCAATACCGTCAATGCTCATTATTTCTTCTTTTGTTGCTACCATAAGTGCATCAATAGTTTTGAATTTGTCGGCTAAAAGCTTAGCGTTTTTAGCACCAATATGACGAATACCAAATGCAAACAAAAGCTTTGAAAGGTCATTTTCCATTGACTTTGTAATAGCTTTTTTAAGATTATCGGCACTTCGCCAGCCAAATCCGTCAAGTCTTGAAACAGCTTTATAATCAAGCCTGAAAATGTCAGGAATAGAGCCGATTAACCCAGCTTCAACAAGTGAAGCAACTGCCATTTCGCCCATACCGTCAATATTCATAGCATCTCTTGAGCAGAAGTGAATTAAAATTCTTAAAAGCTGTGCTGGGCAATCAGGGTTATCGCAACGAATAGCTGCTTCGCCTTCTTCACGAAATACTGGTGCACCGCAAGAAGGACATGTTTTTGGATATTCGAATGGAACAGAATCCTTACCATGCGAAACAACTGAAACAACCTCAGGGATAATATCGCCTGCTTTACGAATAATTACTGTATCGCCTATTCGAATATCTTTTTCTTTTATAAAATCTTCATTATTAAGCGTTGCACGGCTAACAGTAGTACCAGCGAGAATAACTGGCGAGAAAATACCAGTTGGAGTTAAAACGCCAGTTCTGCCAACATTGATTTCAACATCTAATAGAGTTGTTTCTTTTTCTTCCGGTGGGTATTTCCAAGCAAGTGCCCAACGCGGAACTTTTGCAGTCGAGCCTAAAACTTCACGCTGTGAAAAGTCATCAACTTTAATTACAGCACCGTCAATATCAAAAGGCAATGTATAACGAATTTCTCCTATACGGTCAATTTCCTTAAATACATCTTGAATATTATCAAACTTATTAAAGAATGGAACTGTCTTAAATCCAAGCTCTTTAATATATTCAAGTGATTCAAAATGACCATTTAATTCTTTACCCTCAATTTGCTGAATGTTGAATACAAATATATCAAGATTTCGCTTAGCTGTGATTTTAGGGTCCTTTTGTCTAAGACTACCTGCGGCAGCGTTTCTTGGATTTTTGAATATTTTTTCTCCGTTTAATTCCTGCTCTTCAACTATTTTATAAAATGAATCACGAGGCATATAAACCTCGCCTCTTACCTCAATAAAAGGTAACTCCGTATTTAATCGAAGAGGAATTGACTTAATTGTTCTAAGATTTGCAGTAATATCTTCGCCAACATTACCATCGCCTCTTGTTGAGCCTCTTGTAAACACGCCATTAGTGTATTCAAGGGAAACTGAAAGACCATCAATTTTAGGCTCAACAACATAATTAACACCGCTAACTACATCTGTAACTCTACGATTAAAATCTTCAACCTCAGATTTATCAAAAGCGTCTTGAAGACTCTCCATTTTAACCGCGTGAGTAACCTTTTCAAACTGACCGTCAGCCTGACCACCTACTCTGTGAGTCGGTGAATCTGGAGCTAAAAGTTCAGGGTACTCAGCTTCGATATTAACAAGCTCACGCATAAGCATATCGTACTCGAAGTCTGAAATATCATTTTCATTCTCGACATAATATCGATAAATATGATGATTAAGTTCTTTTCTAAGTTGTTCGGCTCTTATTTTCTTTTGTTCAAAATCAGACACCGTTTTTCACTCCTAAAGATTATTAGTAGATTTTATGGGTAAACTTATTAAGGTGATTTAATGAAAAACATTGGAAAATACTTCATAATATTCACGATAGGATTTTTGGTTTACCCCATGATTGAAATTGCAACACGCGGCTACACACACTGGTCAATGATGTTTACTGGTGGTGCAACCTTTCTTTGCTTTTATATTATATATATTTGCCTTGAAAATAAATCAACATTCATAAAAGCGTTTTATGGAATGATTTGCGTTGTGTTATTAGAGTTCTCTATTGGTTTAATTGTAAATAAGCTATTTAATATGAATGTTTGGGATTATAGTGGCATGAGCTTTAACCTGTTAGGTCAAATCTCACTTGGTTTTTCAGCTTGTTGGTATTTAGTAGCATTTATGTCATTTTGCTTATTTAACATAATTGATTTTATTCTTTCAGAGCTTTTATTCTCCACACAAGAACACCGTGGCTTGGCACAAGACCACTAATTTTATCAGTAACAATTTCAGTTCCACCACTCCAAAGTTCTTTAGCTAAATAACTACCACTTGGCTCTAAAGTAACATCAATATAATCAAACAAGTCCTTCATCTTATAAGACATTTTAACTGCCTTACGGCTCTTATTAAAGAAGCAAACTGCGACTTCTTTGTTTTCCAGCGGCTTAACTAAAACATCAGTAAGTCCCCTTGATTTCATTCTTAAGCATTGAAGTCCTCGTGCATCTTGGTCAAGAGCTATTATATCCTTATTACTAAGGATTTGTAAAATTCTGTTGTCTTTATCAACTGTACCATCAGGCTTAATAAACTTTCGAACATCATTACCTAAAATTAAAGGTGCTGACATCATAGCCCATAAAGTAAAATGTGACTTATTCTCTTCAAATGTAAGTTTACCATTACCGACTTCAAGCATATCTGGGTCGTTAAATGCACCTGGTCGAGCAAACCTATCAAGTCTAACATTTATTTCATAAATGCCTATAATTGATGCCCAGTAAGGAATTATATCTCCAGTAGTACGCCAAACATTACCGGCACTACCGCCCCATTTCCAAGGTTTATTCTTGCCCCATTCGCAAATTGAATAAACAATAGGTTTTTCTTCAGTACCATTCTTTTGGGCATACTCTTTAGTTGCTCTTTTGAGTTCTTTACCCATTCTTTCATATAGAATATTAGCGCTATCCATATTTGAACCGACAGGATTATGAATTGAAATGGTATTTAGTTCTTTATTAAGTTTAATAACCATTTGCTGCCTACCCTCGCGAGAAAAGGCTTTATTTTTCGGAATAAGTAATTCATACTTGTCTGTGCCATTAACGGTAACTATGCAATACTTTGAGTCGCTATCATATTTTCTCATTACAATTGTAAAAATATATTCTCCGTCATTTGGTACATCAATATCGCTAAAGGTAATTTTGCCCATATTGCTACAAAGACCCTTAACATAAGTATTATTATCTTTTTCTGTTACGACCTTGGCTTCGCCTGAAAGCATAGCATTTTCGGCTTTGAAAACAACTTCGTTTGGAAGACCATTACCGAATAAAGTTACTCTATCAATAAATGGTGCGGCAGTTGGAAGCTTTTCATTATGACAAAAGTCATATTTGAAATACTCAACGCCCCATTCGGCAAATGTATCGGCATCAATTGCTTCGTTGTTAAGTGATGCCGGTAAATCTTCACAAGTATAAGTGCCATTTGATGAATAAATACCAAGCTTTAAGCCAAGTGAATTTACTTCATCAACAAGCCATTTAATACCATGTGGAAAAGTACTTAAATCGCCTTGAAGTCTGCCATCTTTATCGCGCATTGAAGACTGCCAACAGTCATCAATATTTATATAAACATAACCAGCATCTAAAAGACCGGTTTCTTTAACTGCCTTTGCAATATCAATGATTATGTTCTCGTCAATTTTATTCTTAAAATAATTCCAACTCGACCAACCCATTGGTGGAGTAAGACAAGTTCCGTTGTTGTATGGTTGTTCATTTACATAATTTTCGTTAAAAGAAGCTAAAAATCTTTTAACTTCACAACGCGGACAAAATCCCTTTTTCATAATAACACCTAAAAAAACAGGTCAGACGGTGCTCGGCATCATCTGACCTGAAAATTTTGTTTGGACTAATGCCAATTATTCTTCTGTTGCTTCTGCTGGAGCTTCTTCAACAGGAGTTTCTTCCTGAGCTGTTTCTTCTGCAGGAGTTTCAGCTACTTCTTCAATTGCTGGAGGATCAAGAAGAGCTTTAATTGAAAGGCTTACGCGTTTCTTATCAAAGTCGATTTCCATAATCTTAGCCTTAACTGTGTCGCCAACTTTAAGAACTTCAGCTGGAGAACCAATGTGCTTATAAGCAATCTGTGAAATGTGAATAAGACCGTCAACACCAGGAATAACCTGTGCAAATGCACCGAATGATGTAAGGCTAACAACCTTGCAATCAATTACTGTGTCAACTGGGTAATCACGCTTAAGAATTTCCCATGGATTGTCTTCAATTTTCTTGTAGCCAAGAGAAATCTTCTTGTTTTCAGCATCAAGAGCCTTAACGTAAACTTCAACTGTGTCGCCAACGCTAACAACTTCTGATGGATGCTTAATTCTTGTCCAAGAAAGCTCTGAAATATGAATCATGCCGTCAACACCGCCAAGGTCAACGAATGCACCATAAGCGGTAAGGCTTCTTACTGTACCTGTGTATGTATTGCCTTCAGCAACATTGCTCCAGAATGCATCTTCAATTTCCTTACGCTTTGAAGCAGCAACTTCACGAATTGAGCCTACAACTCTTCTTCTGTTCTTTTCAACTTCAATAATCTTGAATTCAACAGTTGTGCCAACTAAATCTTCAAGATTGTCATTTCTACGTGCTTTTGCAAGTGAAGCAGGAATAAATACTCTAATTGGGCCACTCTGAACGTAAACGCCTTTGTTTTCGCCAACAATACCTGTAACCTTACCCTCACGGATAGTGTCATCAGCTTCAAGGCTTTCCCAAATTGCACCTCTATCGCCAAGACGCTTTGAAAGCTTCATTGTGCCTTCAGCATCGTTAGTAGACATGATGATAAGTTTAATTTCCTCGCCAACCTTAAGCTCAGTCTTTGGGTTAGCTGTAGGATCGTCACTGTACTCTTCGAACGGAACGTAACCTGCATGTTTTTTACCAGGAATTTCTACCTGGATTTCTGTGTTAGTGAATCCTACGACTGTACCAACAACATATTTGCTGTTGCTCATTTGGTCAAATGATTCTTCGAGCATCTGCTCAAAATCTAAAATTTCGGACATTGTGTTTATTACCTCCTTAATTATACTGTCGGGAGTTGAAGCACCCGCAGTAACGCCTATTGAGTCGATTCCACTAAAGTCTATGTCCACAAGTTCTTTAGCGGTTTCTATCAAAAAAGTTGGGCAGTTTGGCTCGCAAACAGCTTTGAGCTTGGCTGTGTTTGAGCTTGTCCTACCACCAATTATTATCATTGCATCGTTTTTCTTTGACAATAATAGTGCTTCTGCCTGTCTTTCTTCGGTCGCATTACATATTGTATCAAAAATTATCGCATTTGTACATAGCAAATTTGCAATTTCTACACATTTTTTCCATTCTTTTGTGCTAAAAGTTGTTTGCGACACCATAATTATGTGTTCATTTTTAAGATAGTCGTTATTTTTTAGCAAATTTTGAAGTTCATTGGCTGAATTAAACGTAAAAGATTTAGCTTTTGCACGGCTACGAATACCAATTACTTCAGGATGATTTTCGTCGCCAGCTATGAATAATGTTGAGCCGTCTGCTGTATTTTCAAGAGCAATTTTATGAATTTTTTTCACAAACGGACAAGCAGCGTCAATGTATTTAATATTGTTTTTCTCGCAGTATTCGGGAATGCTTATTTCAACACCATGAGTACGCAAAACAACTGTTGTGTCTGGCTTTGCAGATTTAATGTCATCAATATAATCTACACCCTTTTGCTGAAACGAACTAACAACTTGCGGATTATGGATAATAGGGCCTAAAGTACAAACCTTATTGCCACTATTTGCAAGCTCTTCAAGTGTTTTAACAGCTCTGTCAACTCCAAAGCAAAAGCCAGCAGATTTAGCTAAAGTGATTTTCAATTGCACTCCTCCCAAAGAGTTGTAATTCTATCCATAATCATTTTTGCAGCTGCTTTATTTTCTTTCGATTTGCCACCATAAGTAAAGCCGAGTTCTTCATTTTTAATTACAGTACCAATTTTAACAATTATCTTGGAGCCGCCTTTTTCGTTGTCCTTTTTGCAAATTGCAACTGGTATAACATCTGCCTTGGTTGCACGTGCAATATAACCAACGCCAGACTTAGCTTCTTTTGGTGTACCATCAGGCGAACGAGTTCCCTCTGGAAAAATGCAAAGAACTTCGCCACGGCGAATTAACTCAATGCTATAATTAACAGCATCCATATCGCCAATTCCCCTAACAATTGGGAATGCGTTAAGATGAACTATTGCCTTTGACATCAAAGGATTTTCAAAAAGCTCTTTTTTTGCAATGTAGTGGAATAGTCTATTTGATGACATAGCAATAAACATAGGGTCAAGTGCAGAAATATGGTTTGCAGCTATAATAAATCCACCTTTACGGTCAAGATTTTCTTGCCCTACAAATTCAATGTCATATTTAACTTTACTAAATAGATTACAAAGTGGACGAATTGTATTCATCATTTTGTAATTTCGGAACTTGCCATAATCGTAATTTACGCCTTTAGCCATTAGTTTTCTCCTCAACTATTGAAATTACCTTTGCAATTGACTCTTCCAAAGTGTAACCAGTTGTATTAAACACAACAGAATCTTCAGCTGGTTTAAGTGGTGCAATTTCACGATGTGAGTCTTGATAATCACGCTTAATTAAATCATCTAAAACATCTTCATATTTAACATTAGTGCCTTTAGCTTCAAGCTCTTTGAATCTTCTCATTGCTCTCTCTTCTGGGTCGGCAGTTAAGAAAATTTTAACCTGCGCATTTGGAAGAACTACTGTACCAATATCACGGCCATCCATAAGGCAGTTGTTTTTATTGGCAATATCTCTTTGCAAATCAAAAAGGAATGCACGAACTGAAGGAATTGCAGAAACATTAGAAGCAGCCATTGAAGCGTCAGGAGTTCTAATTTCAACCGAAACATCATCTCCATTTAAGAAAACATGCTGAACACCATCAATGAATTTTAACTCAACGGTTATTTCTGAAAGAATTGCTGAAACGCCATCAACATCTTTAGTATCAACGCCTTTTCTAAGTGCATAAACGCCAACTGCTCTGTAAAGAGCACCTGTATCAACATAAATATATCCAAGCTTTGCAGCAGCACCCTTTGCCACTGTACTTTTACCTGCGCCAGCAGGTCCATCGATTGCTACATTAATTGACATAAAAATTACTCCTTTTATATACTAATTCCGGCAAGATAACCAGTTGCAAAAGCAATTGTAAGGTTAAATCCACCAGTGTATGCATCAACATCAATTACCTCGCCTACAAAGTAAAGATTGTTAACTTTTTTAGACATCATTGTTTTGGGGTCGATTTCTTTAACACTAACTCCACCAGATGTAACAATAGCTTCATCCATAGAGCAAAAGTCAGTAACTGTAAGTGTTAAATCTTTAAGGGTGTGCAAAAGTTTTAGTCTTGTTTCTTTAGTTACAGTTGCACACTTTTCGCCACCTGCAAGTCCACTCTTTTTTAGAATGACATTAAGAAGAGAAGATGGCACAAGTGTAGAAACAGCATTTTTAACCGCTTTTGCACCATTTTCAGAAAGCTCGCGAACAAGACGAGCATCAAGTTTTTCTTCTGTTAATGCAGGTTTCAAGTCAATATGAAGAATGTATCTACCTTTTTCCATATTGCGAAGATGTGCACTACCAGACAAAATCATTGGTCCTGAAACGCCAACATGTGTAATTAACATTTCGCCAAAATCGTCATAGATAATTTTTGACTTAACTGTATCTTCAATTGTTAAAGCAACATTTTTAAGTGAAAGCCCAGCGGCATTTTGGCACCAACCCTCATAGCACTTTAAGCCAACTAAAGAAGGTCTAAGTGGTGTTACAGTATGGCCTACTGACTCAGCGAATTTATAGCCATCGCCAGTTGAGCCTGTCAGCGGATAAGACATTCCACCAGTTGCAATAACTACTGCATCAGCAAAATAAGAATTACCACTTTCATCAGTAACGCCAATTGCATTACCATTTTCAGTAATAATGCTATCAATTTTCACATTAACAATGTTAACGCCTGTTTTATCGACATACTTTTTAAGTGCATCAACAATATCGACAGCTTTATCACTTTCGGGAAAAACTCTATTACCTCGCTCAACCTTTAATGGCACACCCATTGTTTCAAAAAACTCCATTATGTCCGATGGCATACATTTTGAAAATGCGCCATAAAGGAACTTGCCGTTTTCAGGAATATTCTCTAAAAGCTCATTAACAGTAGTGCAAAGGTTAGTAACATTACACCTACCCTTGCCGGTTATCATAAGTTTTCGACCAACTCTGTTATTTCTTTCAAAAAGAGTTACAGAGTAACCTCTCTCGGCACATTTACCTGCGCACATAAGACCAGCGGCACCTGCACCTATTACAATTACTTTTTTATTCATAATCAGTCCTGCATATCATAAACTTGGTATTCATCCCAAATATGTTCTAATTCGTTAAAATTGTTATACGCATCTTCGCGTCTTGTAAAAGTAACAGAAGCTACCAATGCATTTATAAGGCTTAATGGTGCAACCAGTGAATCAACAACAGACACCATACTGCTTTTAGCCACAAGTAAAATATCAGCAAGTTTTGCAATTGGCGATTCATCAGAATCAGTAATTGCAATAATTTTAGCACCTCGGTCACTTACAAACCTTAAAGCGTTAATTGTTTGATTTGAATATCTCGGGAAACTTAACGCTACACAAACATCATCTTTAGTAATTCTAAACATTTGCTCAAACATTTCCCCTGCACTTGTAGTATCAACAAGCACAACATTTTCAAAAACTGGGTTTAGATAAAAATACATAAAATTTGCAAGTGCAGCAGAACTTCTTACACCGAGAATATATATTCTTTTAGCACTGTTAATTGTAGCCACAGCATCATTAAAAACTTCTTGTGAAACGCTTTCGAGTGTATCACGAATTAGTTCAATGTCGGCACTCATAAGCTTTTTAACGGCATTTTGGTCGCTAACTAATGAGTCGGAAACTTCCATTCTTTGAACTGCAGTAAGCTTTGATTTAATCATACGCTGAAGCTCTTTTTGAAGCTCAGGGTAACCCTTAAATCCAAGTATAGAAGCAAAACGAACAACAGTTGACTCGCTAACTCCAACCTTTTCGCCAAGCTTAGAAGCTGTCATAAAAGCAGCCTTGTCATAATTTTTCTCAATAAATTCAGCAAGCTTTTTATGGCCTTTTGAAAGCTTTATATTTTGAATATCTGCCTTTGCAAAAGCTAAATTTTTCAAATAAACATCTCCAATAAAATACTACGAATATGATATTATTTTTGCAGAAAAAAATCAAGCGAATTTGCAAGAAAACTTGCAAAAAACTAAATCTTGATCACCTTGTGCATCATTTCTGCTCCACAACTTGCAGAGTTATTCAAAATTAAATTATAAAAGTCAGTAGATTTGCTTTCAAATTCGAAGCACAAATTTGCATCTTTATTTCTCATATTTTTAATTTGAGAATATGTTGAAATAACAGGAATTTTTGAACCTTGTGAACACTCACCAAGTGTTTTAGATGAATTTTGACTAAATCCTAAAATTCGTATATATGGTGGCTCGATTTTATAATCATTTTCCCCTATTCCAAGCCCAAGCGCAAGCACCGCACGACGAACACGCGAGTGAGTAAAGCGTTTAGTTTTTGCATTTGAATAAAGCTCTTCAAGCGTTGTTGAAGAATTTATAGCTTTTTTAATTCTGCTATCAAGAGAATCTGACATATATGCTATATTGGTGAAGCTTTCATTTGCTTTATTTCTTAAAACCGACATTAATGCAAGTTCGTATTTTTTGCTATTAACAAAAGCC
>JAZUGZ010000190.1:0-2953 GCA_045641425.1 Candidatus Fimenecus sp. | reverse complement strand
ATTAAATGATGCTCTTAATATTAGCAAATTGCATAATCTAATAATTATGATTTAATAATACAAAGTATCGTTAGAAAATTTATTATTAGATTTAGTTTTAAGCAAAATTAATAAAGTGGCAAATTCCAATCGAATAATCGTAAATAAAACGATGAAAGTATCATTAGAAATAAAATTATTTGATTTGATTTTTAATAAAACAAATAAAAGTCAGATACAAAAACTAAAAATAAAAATTACAATAATAATAACTCTGAATTTATTATTAGAAATAAAAATATTAGCGTCAAAACTAACAGGCGCTAAAAGCACAAAAAGTGCCTTGGAAGCGTAAAAATGCCATATTTCCCGAATTTTGTATCATTTTTCTTCCCCTATTTGATACAAAATATTTATTTTGTATAATAATAAATATAGTTTTGAACAGTATGCACAAAATTAAAAGTTTTCAACACCCCTACTGTTTTGATAAATAAAATAAAAAAATACGGTCAAATCAGTTAGAAATGACCGTACTATAAAAAATAAAATTATTACTTTTTTATTTTTTCCATTACCACTGGCAAATAATCAAGACCTTTATTTGCAAGTTCAACGAATTTTACTGGATCAGCTTTTGGCTTTGTATGAATTTTTTGTCCATACTTTTTGTTTTTGTGAAATACACTAGTTATAGTAATTATAAAAGCTGAAATGGCACCAAGCCAAGTAACAAAATATGATTTTTTCATTTTTAACTCCCCTTTTGCATAATCGGTATAATGCTTCCAACGTCTAATAAAGGCTTATCCTTAATATCAATATAACTAACATTATGATAATCCAAAAATGCTTTAATTGCAAGAAAATCTTTGTGGGATGATAAATCGCCATTGAAAAATAGCAAATCTTTATCAATTAAACCGCTTGCACCACCAATAAAGCCATAATTCTGCCCCTTTAACAGAACTGAACCTTTGCTTATAAGCAAAGCATCAATATCGCTAATTTGGCTTGTTTTTCTATAAATAGACTCATCGTCAGTAATAATAGTATTTTTCTTTATTACACATACAGAGCATTTAGAGTAACCTTGACGCACATCAATAATCTTATTGTTATTCTTTAGTGCTGAATCAATTATATATTTTGAAGTAATTTTTTCATTACAAATAAGATAATCGCCAATTGACACTGAATTTAATATGCAATCATTAGGATATGGCGAAGAAGCATCAACTGATTTGACAATTTCACAGCATTTTGGCAAACATTCAATTGAATTATCGGCTAAAAATTTTCCTTTTCCCAAGTAATAAATCAAAACATCTGCGTGTGAGCTTATAGAAGGCTCCAATTTAGCTTTTTCTTTAATTTTAATACAGTTAATCTCTAATTTTGTAAGTGCTTCAATTAAGCCTTTATCGTTAAAAGAAACCACAACGTCAGTAACTTTATTCTCAGGCAAATTAGGATTTAATAAAAATTCTTTATTCAATTCATTACCGCCTCAAAAGCTTGTCTAATTGTTTTAGCAGGTACTACTTCCATCATATCAAGTATGTTCTTTGGAAGTTTAGTATAGTTATGATATGGTACAACGCATTTTCTAAATCCAAGCTTTGCTGCTTCTTTAATTCTTTGGTCGCAGGAACTAACTGAGCGAATCTCGCCTGCAAGTCCAATTTCGCCAAAAGCTAATACATCGTCAGGAACAATAACATCTTTTAGGCTAGAAACAATTGCAAGTGCTATTGAAAGGTCAGCTGCCGGCTCGTCAATACGCAAGCCACCAATAACATTGGCGTAGCAGTCCATATTATTAAGATAATACCCTGCTCTTTTTTCAAGAACAGCTATTAGCATTGCAAGTCTATTATAATCAATACCAGTTGCCATTCTTCTTGGGTTGCCAAAACCAGTTGGAGTTACAAGGCTTTGTACTTCAGCTAAAATTGGTCTTGTTCCTTCCATTAAACATGCAATACAAGTACCAGATGTATTTTTAGGTTTGCCAGAAATAAGCATCATTGAAGGGTTGTCCACTTCATTAAGACCATTATCAAGCATTTCAAATACACCAATTTCATTAGTAGAGCCATAACGATTTTTAACTGCTCTTAAAATTCTATAAGATGTATTTCTATCGCCCTCAAAATAAAGAACGCAGTCAACAATATGCTCCAAGACTTTTGGACCAGCTATGTTGCCGTCTTTATTAACATGTCCAACAAGAAAAATTGGTACATTAGAAGCTTTGGCAGTTCGAGTAAACAGGTTGGTTGACTCTCTAACTTGTGTAACACTACCTGGAGAAGATGAAAGCTCCCCTATTTCCATAGTTTGAACAGAGTCAATTATTGCTATGTCTGGCTTTTCACTCATTATATATTCCGAAATGTACTGTGCATCTGTTTCACAAAGAATTAAAAGATTTTCTGTATTAACGCCAAGTCTTGATGCGCGAAGTTTAATTTGGTGTGCCGACTCTTCGCCAGAAACATATAGAATTTTGTAGTCATTACCTAAATACTCGCAAATTTGAAGTAAAATAGTCGATTTACCTATGCCAGGGTCGCCCGACAAAAGAACAACCGATCCACGAACTAGCCCTCCACCTAAAACTCTGTTTAACTCTTTAAGTCCAGTGTTATATCTTTGAAAAGTATCAGAATTTATATTTGCTAGTGGTAACGCTTTTGCTCTATTTGATGAAAGTGATGAAATTGACTTTGAGCTTGATTTTTCTACCACTACAACCTCTTCATTAAGTGTTGCCCATTCATTACACTCAGGGCATTGACCAAGCCATTTAGCTGTTTCATATCCACAATTGCTGCAAATATATACTGTTTTAGACTTCTGTGCCATTATTATCCTCCGAAATCAAATAATTCAAAACTCCATAAGATAAAGCCAAAGAAAATTTTCTTTGATAATCTTCTGAAAGTAATAGTTTTTCTTCTTCATAATT
>JAZUGZ010000189.1:0-11788 GCA_045641425.1 Candidatus Fimenecus sp. | reverse complement strand
AAGAAATTGCCCTTGTTCTGTCAGATGGGGAAGGGCTAATTGCAGCGCTCATACCCCAAAATGGAATATCGCCAATTGTGTAGAAGAACTCCCAAAGGAAGTATGAAATATACATATAAACAACCTTAATTGCGGTTGTTTTTGCATCTGCTAAAATAATTGGACCTGCAAATAAAAGAATTGTGAATATTGCAAGTGGAAGCGGAACGAAAAGAAGATATGGACGAAGCTTGCCAAATCTTGTTCTTGTTTTGTCAACAACAGCACCCATAATTGGGTCGTTGACTGTGTCCCAAATTCCAAGAATAAAAATCATTGTTGCTACGGCCCCTGGTGGAAGCCCAAAAACCTTTGTAAAGAAAAGTGACATATAGCCACCAGCTACAAGGTTGTAGCCGAAGCACTGGCCAGCATTAGCAAAGCCATAAGCTAAATTTTCTTTAACACCCACATAGCGAATTTCGCCATTGTTGTTAGCCATTTTCATCCCCCTAATTTTTCTTATTTATTACGAGCAGTAAAGTAGTTACGCTTGTCTTTAATAGTGAAAAATGTTTTCTCGCTTTCGTAAATGAGTTTGTCTTTTTTGCTCATCTTGTAAGTGAACTGTCTATTCTTAATATGGTCATAGGTTTCAGTTGCAAGCGTGCAAGAGTGAGCGTTGCCATCTGCTGTGGCAGCGAGCAAAATAATATCTCGGTCACAAGGAAGGGTTACGCTATTCTCTTCGCCAACGCTGAGTGTAACGAGCCAGAAGTGAAGTCCTTTAGCAAGCTCGTCGCCACTGTTACTGTGTGAATGTGTAAATTCGTAGCCAAGTTTACCATCTTTAGTGAAAGCAACCTCGCCAAAATCGTAAAGGTCCCAACCTGCGTAATTTTCGAGAATATCGTTTACTTTAACAGATGTGTTGCCAAATGAAACTGTTTTGTCGCCATTAAGAGATGAAACGAGCAAATGAACCTTTTTGCTACCTTTAGGAAGCATAAGCACTTGACCACCGCAAAGGGTAGCTTTCTTTTCGCTTAAGTCAAATTTAACACCGCCAACATAAATGCTGTCAGGTGCAATTTCTGACGGAATTGACTTGTTAATGCAAGGTAAAGTGCCGTGACACTCTTTGTTAGACGTGAATGCTGTAATATTTGACGGAATTGCAATTTGAGCAAGGTTTTCATAAGACTTTGCTTTTTCAACAGTTAATGCAAAAGACCTAACTTCATAAGGCTCTAAATCGAAAACGAGCTTTCCGTCAGTAAGTTCAATGTCTGCAATATGCTCTTCTGAAGCGTAAATTTCACGAGCAGAGAGAATTTTAGTAGAAAGATTGAACTCAATATTCTTTTGCGCTTTCTTTTCACTTTCGCCAACACGAATAACAATTTCGTCTGTATCTTCAGCCTTTTTCATTGCACGAAGAATTGCACCCTTTGATGAAAGTGAGCCAAATGAATATTCAGAACCGAGTGTGCCCTCGTGTTTTGAAACAATAAAGCCGGCCATTGGCATTACGAAGTTACGAGCCAAAGCTTGAGTTTCTTTTGAGACAGTACCCTCGTGAGAGTAGATTGCGTAAGAATAGCGGTTAAGGCCTAAATCCATCATTGACTGCATACTGTCAATTTTGTAATTCTTTCGTGGGGTGTGAACTGCTGTTAAACGAAGTGTATTATCGTCAAATTTATCCCAACCGTATTTACAGTCACTAAATACCGAAACGCCAAAGTCGCCAGCTTCATCGGTAAGGTCGGCCCATTTTTGTGCAGGGACTTCGAATAATTTTTCGTTCATATTACCTCGTTTAATTGCACCAAGGCCTAAGTCATAGGTTGCAGTTTTGCTTTGTGCAGTAAATGAGAAAATCTCTTTGCAACAGCTTCTAAGGCTACGCCATTCAAGCTCATTGTAAACTTCAACATACTTTCCACCAGCTGAAAGAGAAATATAGCTTATAAATTCAGAGTCGCCATAGGTTTTAACAACCTTAATTGCTACTCGGCAAGGGCCATTTTCAGCGATAGAAACATTTTTAACCTTTGTATTATGCTGTGTGGCACGATTAAGCTCTTCAAAATTCATTTCCCAAGCTGGCCAATTGCTACTACCGTTGTAGTCAAAAATACCAGTTGTAATTGGTGCTGAAAGAAGTTCCTTTTTAAGCTCTTTGTCAAAAATTGAAGAAATATTACCCTGTGAATTAAGAGTTACTATGTATTTTTCGTTTTGTAAAACATCGAGATTTACTTTAACATTTGTTTTAACTGTGCATTTTTTGTTTCGTAAATCATAAACCTTGTAGCCAAGTGGTGGAACAGTTGCAAGAATTAAAACTGTTGCAACGCCATTTTCACGAGAAATTACCTGTGCAGGGGCTTCGTTGCCGTTTTTGTCAATTGCGGTAACATTTGCACCAACGCTACTTGATTTTAATTTTAATGTTACAACATCTGTTCTTTCGTATTCCATTGGGTTGTTGATTACAACCGCTGTGCCTTTTGCGAAAGATGAGTCAAGGCTTTGAGCAAGTGCCCCGACAGATGCTTCATATTCATTTGTGAACTGGTTAAGTGAAAGTGCATAGTCATTCCAGCTTCTCTTATATGCTCTTTGAACTGAAGTGCCAGGAATATCGTCGTGGAACTGGTGAGCAATAACTCGTTTCCAAGCCTTTGTAAGAGTTTCTGAAGGGTATTCTTTACCTGCGACAGCCTCTGCGACAACAGATGCACGCTCTGCCATATCGGCAAGCTCTTCATTTCTTCTATTCCAGCGTTTACCAATAGCACGAGAGGTATATCCACCCACAGCGTGATTAGTCATAACAAGCTCATTGTTCCAAACTGGTAGGCGCTGTGTTGTTTCTTGTGGCATAGAAATTAAATCGTGGAAAAGGTCGTCAGCGGCTGAAGATAAAACTTCAACATCACTATTTTCATTTTCTTTTATTTCTTTTTCGAGTACTTTAACAGAAGATTCTTTTACGGCACCACCTATGTCGCCAGTGCCGTGGAAAACAGATGCAACATCAAGACCAAAAGCTTCATTATCATTAAGATTTTTCTTTGCAACTTCATATTCACGAATTTTTGAAAACGCGTGGGTATATGAACCTGGGTTTATGTTTGCATAAACAAAGTTACCGTCAACACCATACCACTTACCAATGTTAAACGGTGTGCCATAAGCCGAGCCCCAAGTAAGCTTTTGAGTAGTAAAGCCTTTAAGATTTGCGTGGTGCATAATGCTAGGTAAAGCATAGCCAAATCCAAAACAGTCAGGAAGGAAAATGTCAATTGAACGTTTGCCAAAGTTTTTATCAAAGAAGCGGTTTCCAAGCAAAATATTACGGAAAAGTGCTTCAGGGGAAGGCACGTTAACATCGCCATTTTCAAATGCACTACCGCAAACATTCCATTTGCCTTCTTGAATATATTTTTTGAGTTTTTCCCACTTCTGGGGGTAATACTCTTTCATAAGCTCGTAGCGGTAAGAACCCTCAAAGCTAAAGCGGTAATCAGGGTATTTCTGGAAAAGTGCAAAGTTCTCATCAAGTGTTGCTGGGATATATTCTTTAATGCTTGTTTCAAAGTCCCAACACCAAATTGTGTCAAGGTGAGAAGTAGAGATTGTGTATATTTTTTTCTTACTCATAAAATTGCCTCCAAAGGGGGTTTTGAATTTGAATATTCATATTAAAATTATATAAAATTTTCTAATAAATTGCAATTGTATTTTGTAAAATGTGTTGTAAAACTCTCGACATTGGACAAAAAAACTGTTAGAATATAGAAAGGTAATTATTTTTTCATCAGGAGTGGTAGTATGAAAAAAATCACAGCGTTGATTATTGTACTTTGTGTCTGCTTTTCTTTTATAGGGGCGGCACCAGTTTCAAGCCTTAATAGTAACAGCTTGACTATTTCAAAGGACAATATATCTTACGAAATTAGTGACTCACTTTATGGCGCTTTTATTGAAGATATTAGCTACGCTTGTGACGGTGGTCTTGTTTCAAATCTTGTTAATAACAATTCATTTGAATATGAAGCAGAGCCTTTTACCGGTTGGAAGATTGATTCGCTTAGCTACTCGGTTCAAGACAAGGACTCACTTAATGAAAATAACACAAATTACCTTTCAGTAACGGTTGATGAATCTGCAACAATTCTTAACAAGGGTTACACCGAGCTTTACGATTACAAAACATACACTCTTAATGAAAAAAAGAAAAACACAGCCGATATGGGCTTTAAGAAAAATGAAAAATATGAGTTCTCAGCATTTTTTAGAAATGTTAGCTTTGAAGGCGACATTACTGTTTCACTTAAGGCAAAGGGTAACACAAAGTCATACACCTTTAGCATTGAAGATTTTACCGAATGGACAAAGGTGATTTTTCAAATTAAGTCTGATGTTAATGCTGACGGCGGGCTTTTAATTAAGGCAAACGGAACAGGCACATTTCACATGGATTTTGTAAGTTTAGAGCCAGTTGGTAGCCACGGCTTTGACACACCAGAATGGAAATATGTAAGCTTGCGTTCAGACCTTTACGAAGCACTTTCTGACCTTTCGCCTAAGTTTATTCGATTCCCAGGGGGCTGTCTTGCTGAGGGGGACTCGCTTCAAAATTTATATAATTGGAAGAACACAATAGGCCCAATTGAAGAGCGTAAGCAAACCTATAACCTTTGGCGTGACGACAATTATGGTCGAAATTACATTAACACAAACTCAATGGGATATTATGAATATTTTATGCTTTGCTCTGACCTTGGGGCACAGGCAATTCCAGTTGTAAATGCAGGAATTTGTTGTCAAGGAAGAAATGGCTACACCGCAAAGCGTGATGAATACCGTGGCGGTGCTATAACTGATGAAGAATGGCAAAGCTACCTTGACACAATAGCTTTAAGACCTGGCACAGAAGAATTTGAACAATATACTCAAGATATTTTAGATTTAATTGAATTTGCAAATGGTAGTGCCGACAGCGAGTGGGGTAGTGTTCGTGCCGAGAACGGCAGAGAAGAACCATTTAATATTAAATATATCGCAATTGGTAACGAAAACTGGGGCGATGTATATTGGCGTAACTTTGACACACTTTACAAGGCGGTTAAAAAGGCATATCCTGACATAACAGTTGTTACAAGCTCTGGCACTTGGCTCGGTGGGGAAGATTTTGACACTGCTTGGAACAATGCAAACACTAACTATGCTGACTCAATAGTTGACGAGCATTATTACACCGAAGGTGGTTTTCTTTTCGGTCAAACAGGGCGTTATGAGTCTTATGAGCGAAGCGGTGCAAAGGTATTTGTTGGCGAGTGGGCACCACGCTCTGACGGATATGGCACAATCCAGACGAAAAACAACATTTGGTCGGCCATTGAAGAGGCCGCTTACCTTACAGGAATTGAGAAAAATGCTGATGTTGTTAAAATGATTTCTTATGCACCAACATTTGCTAAAGTTAATGCACAGTGCTGGGATGTTAACCTTATTTGGTTTGACTCTGAAGAGGTTTGTCGAACTCCTGACTATTACACACAAATGCTGTTTGCTAATAACATTGGTAACAAATATGTTTCGACCGATTTTAATATGGAAGATGACGGAATTTATGAGTCTGTTACTGTTGACACCGAGAACGAAGTTATTTATGTTAAGATTGTAAATTCACAGCTTAAAAATGTTAAAATTGACATTGACCTTGAAGGCTTTTCAAATGTAAAAACAGCATCAAGTCAATATCTTTCAGAAACCTTTAAGGCGGCTTGCAACGAGGTTGGGGATAGACTTCACGTTGCACCTAAAGAGCAAAGTCAAGATATTATCGATAACAAATTCACATATAAAGCTGAAGGACTTTCGGTAAATGTTATTAGAATTCCATACGGCGAAAATGACGGCAAGGCACTTTACACACTACCTGAAACGCCAATTGTTACGCCATATATTCACATTGTAATTCAAATTGCTGTGCCGTGTGCGGTTACTTTAGTTCTTATAATTACAGCGGTTTCAGTTATTGTGAATAAATATGTTATGAATAAGCGTAGCCGTAAAGCTAAAGAGAAAAAAGACGAAGAATAATACAAAAAAGCCTCCATTGACTCCCTCGTAGGGAGCTTTAGGAGGCTTAATTTTTTCTATTTACTTTTCAAATGGGTAAACAAGATTCATTTGGCGTCTGCACTCGTCCATAATTTTCATACAGTCAAGGGTTGCGGAAAATGGAACAAATTCGGACTCTTTTTTGCCGTTCTTTATTTCTTCTGCCACTCTTGTAAACTCGGTTAAATAATCGGTTTTGCCGTTAAAGGTAGTTGTTCCATTTTGATTTTTAAGAATTGCTTTATTAGCTATATGGAACATTGGAACTGTAATTTTACCTTTAGTGCCAACTATTTTAAGGGTTTCGTGTAAATAATCAAAATTACCTTTAGCGGTTGCATTTAAGTTACCGAAAGTCAGAGTTACAGTTTCACGAATGTCAATTCCGTTTTTGACTTTTCCCTTGCACTCAATTTTTTCTGGGTAACCGAAAATATTGTAAATGTATGTAATTGGGTAAACTGTAATGTCAAGGAGTGCTCCGCCGGCAGTTTCAGGGTTAAATACTCTTGACTTTTTATCCATAAACATACCCGGAATACAAAAGTCAGCGAATACCTTTTTGACTTCACCAATTTCGCCACTTTGAACCCATTCTTTAACAGTAAGGGCAACATCAGAATACCAAGTCCACATAGCTTCGGCAAAATATGTATCGTTTTCTTTAGCACAAGCTATTACTTCTTCGGTATCTTTAAGATTTGGGCAAACCGATTTTTCGCAAAGTACAGGCATTTTGTGGTTTAATGCTAAAAGTGCATATTCCTTATGGCTCGTATGCGGAGTGCCAATGTACATAGCGTCAGCACCAGAATTTAACACCGCTTCTTCGGCACTTTTGAAAGCAGTTGCACCACATTTTTCGGCAAATGCTTTTGCCTTTTCGTAGTTTCGGCTGTAAACTGCCACAATTTCGTGGTCGCCTTTTAGAATGCTTCGAGCGGTAGAACTGCAAATATTACCACTACCAATGTAAAGCCATTTTGTTTTACTCATTTTATCACCTACTAAAATACCCACAGAATACTGTGGGTACTTATTTTTTGTTTATTTTATCTCTGAAATATCGTAAGGAGTACGCTGATATACAAAGTAGTTAAGCCAGTTTTGCATTAAAAGCGAGCCAGTGCCACGCCAAGTGTTTGGCGGAACTAACCTTGTGTCATCATTAGGGAAATAGTTGTAAGGGATTTGAATGTCGAGCCCTTTGCCTAAATCTCTAAAGTACTCTTTTGCAAGTGTGTCGCTGTCATATTCAGCGTGACCTGTGCAGAAGAAATTTCTACACTCCATATCCGCAACAATATTAACACCAGCAAGGTCGGAGTAAGAAAGAATTTGCAAGTCTTTAACAAGTGCAATATCTTCTTTTTTAACTTCGGTGTGGCGTGAATGTGGAACATAGAATACATCAGAAAAACCACGAAGAAGTGGGTGGAACAAATCAAGCGGTTTGCAAGGGAAAATACCAAATTTCTTCTGTGGTAAAATGTACTTTTTAATGCCATAGTGGTAGTAAAGTGCAGCTTGAGCGCCCCAACAAATGTTGTAAGTTGAGTAAACATGAGTTTTAGCCCATTCGAAAATCCCACAAAGCTCGTCCCAATAGTCAACCTCTTCAAAATCCATCATTTCAACTGGCGCACCAGTTACAATCATACCGTCAAACTTCTCATTTTTAACATCATCAAAGGTTTTGTAGAATTTGAGCATATGCTCTTTAGAAACATTTTTAGACTCGTGAGTTACAACTTGTAAAAGTTCAACATCAACCTGTAAAGGCGAATTACTAAGAAGCCTTAAAATTTGTGTTTCAGTTTCTATTTTTGTAGGCATTAAGTTGAGAAATAATATTTTAAGCGGACGAATATCCTGTGCAATAGCTCTTGACTCGTTCATAACGAATATATTTTCAAGTTCCAAATTGTGTTTTGCAGGTAATTCGTTGTCAATTTTAATTGGCACAAGTATCACTTCCTTTTTTCGTACTAAATTTTATTGTACCATAAGAAACACCGAATGTCAAAATTGTTTGAGTGCATTGTATTCGATGTAGTTCCAACAATTTTCATATTGATTTTGAGATTTAATTATTTCATCGTAAAACGATTTTTGCCAAATTGAATACCCAATTTCACGGGTTACCATTGTTTTCAAAGTTCTAATAATAGTGCTTAGGTTCGTAGGGTGCGATGCCCTCATCGCACCGTTATTTTCAATGAAAATCAAGGCGTGTATATGGTTTGGCATAATAATATAGTTATCAACTTTAACATTTGAATAACATATATCGATTCTTTTAATATGTTTGTCTACAATCATTCCAATGTCTGATAATATGATTTTCGGAACGGTGTGGGCACCGTTCCCTACGGACTTCTTACCGAAATAATTCACTTTATCTTTCGTGCAAATGGTTATAAAATAACAACCATTACTGCTGTAATCGAAATTATGCAAACGATTGGGTTTGCGATTTGGTAATTCTTTCATTGTTCATTTATTGCGGGCGGGCGTGGAAACCCGCCCCTACGGTTTGAAAAATTTATTTTATAATATTTCTGCTAAAATTGTGTTGGATAATAAAAAACCATTTGGGGTAAGTTTAAGCGTTTCGTCGTCAAAATTCATCAAACCATTTTTAATAAAAATCTGTGATTTTTCTATAATTTCATTTGGAATATTAAAGCCAAATTTTTCATTTACTTTTTTGTTTGATATACCTTCGCAGAGCCTAAGTCCTAACATAGCAAATTCGGTAAAATCTCCACCAGTTCCGTCTGGGATTGGTGGTTCGCCACTTAAAAAGGCATCTAAATCTCTATCAAAATAAAAGCGTTTACCATCTAAAAACGAGTGAGCAGATGGGCCTAAGCCTAAATATTCTTCACAATTCCAGTACTTTAAGTTATGGCGACTCTCGAAGCCTTTTTTAGAGTAGTTTGAAATTTCGTACTGGTAAATTTCGCCTTTTTCGAGTTCGTCTTTTACCTGTAAATACATATCGGCGGTTTCGTCATCACTTGGCAAATCCAGTTCGTTTTGCTTTTTGTAAAATAAAGTGCCTTCTTCAAGCTTTAAGATGTAAGAGCTAATGTGCGGTACACCAAGAGAAAGCACAAACTTAAGTGTTTCGTGAAGTGAAGCACTTGTCTGCTTCGGTACACCGAGCATAATATCTAAAGAGATGTTTTCTATGCCGGAATGTTGAGCCGAAAGCACAGCATTTTTAACAGTTTCTCTATTAGAAAGCCTGCCGAGTATTCTTCTCTCATTGTCATTTGCTGACTGAAGCCCCATTGAAATTCGGTTAACTCCGTTAGCACTTAAGATTTTGAAAAAGTCGTCATTTAATGAGAATGGGTTGCACTCAACTGTAATTTCAGCATTTTCGGTTAAAAATGGGCGAGCAGAATTAACAATTTTTGATAAATTCTCCGCTCCCAAAACACTTGGAGTGCCACCACCAATGTAAAGCGTATCGGCTTTACACTCTTTTTCGCTTATTTCGGTGGCTATTCTATTTGAAAGTGCGGTTACATATCTGCTTTTTGTTTCTTCATCTGCCCTCATTGAGTAAAAATCACAGTATGGGCATTTTGATTTGCAAAAGGGGATGTGTAGATAAAGTCCAACATTTTTCATACGGTTATAAAGCCAATTTTATGGCTTGTACTGTTACAGTATTTCTCTAAATCTTCAAATGATAAATAAACAGTTGCGGTGTTGTCGTTAGGATGAAAGCCGAGTTTTTCTGCCCCTTTTAAGTCTTTATCAAAATAGACTTCGACCTTATTTTCGGTGTCGTTAATAAGTCCTAAAGGGGAAACAGAGCCTTGCTCTACATCTAAACACCTTTGTAGCCTTTCGGCAGAGCCAAAGCTAAGCCTTGTAGAGCCGATTTCAGCTCTAACTTTTACTAAATCAGGGTGCTTATCCCCACGGACAACTATTAACATGTGCCTTTTACCCTTATAATCACGAAGAAAAAGATTTTTGCAAATTATATTTTCTTCGTTTAAGCCTTTAGCATCTAATTCGTCCATAGTAAAAGCTGCTTCGTGCTCTGTTAATTCGAAAGAGATATTTAGCTCATTAAGTTTTTCTAATATGTTTTCTCTATTATTCATCGTCAAGTTTAAGCACAGCCATAAATGCCTCTTGCGGAACTTCAACAGTACCGAATTGGCGCATACGCTTTTTACCTTCCTTCTGCTTTTCGAGAAGCTTCTTTTTACGAGTAATGTCGCCGCCGTAGCATTTAGCGAGAACGTCTTTTCTCATAGCCTTAACTGTTTCACGAGCAATAACCTTTGAGCCTACTGCAATTTGAACAGGGATTTCAAACATTTGGCGTGGAATATTCTCTTTAAGCTTTTCGGCAATTTTACGAGCTCTCGGGTATGCTTTGTCAGCGTGAATTATAAATGAAAGAGCATCAATTGTGTCGCCATTTAAGAGCACATCAAGCTTTTCAAGCTTTGAGCGCTGGTAATTTGAGAGCTCATAGTCAAATGAAGCATAACCACGAGTGCGAGATTTAAGAACATCAAAGAAGTCATAAATAATCTCGTTAAGTGGAAGTACATAATGTAAATCTACTCGGTCGGCATCAAGGTAAGTCATACCAATGTAAGTACCACGCCTGTCTTGGCAAAGGTTCATAATAGCACCAACATACTCCTGTGGGGAGTAGATATGTGCCTCAACAGTTGGCTCTTCTGCATAGTCAATTGTTGCTGGGTCTGGGTAATGGCTTGGGTTGTCAATTTCGACCATTTCGCCATTTGTTAAGTGAATTTTATAAATAACACTCGGAATAGTAGTAACTAAGTCAAGGTTATATTCTCGCTCAAGTCTTTCCTGAATAATTTCAAGGTGCAAAAGACCAAGAAAACCACATCTAAAACCAAAACCGAGAGCACCTGATGTTTCAGGCTCAAAGGAGAGAGCCGCATCATTAAGCTGTAATTTTTCAAGTGCATCACGAAGTGCTTCGTAGTCAGCACCGTCAGCAGGGTAAACACCACAGAATACCATTGGGTTAACTTTTCTATAACCTGCAAGTGGCTCGGCTGCTGGGTTTTCAGCAGTAGTTACTGTGTCACCAACTCGTGCATCACTAACTGTTTTAATTGAAGCGGTAATGTAACCAACTTCGCCAGAAGATAGAACATCAGCTTTTTCCATAAATGTAGGGCGCATATAACCTACTTCAACAACTGTAAATTCGGCGCCGGTTGCCATCATTCGCATGGTGTCGCCGGCTTTAATTTGACCGTCCATAACACGAACATAAACAATAACGCCCTTGTAACTGTCATAAACAGAGTCGAAAATAAGGGCACGAAGTGGCTCACTATCGTGATTTTCAGGTGGTGGAACAAGCTTTACAATGCTTTCGAGAACGTCAGCGCAGTTTTCACCAGTTTTAGCCGAAACTCTTGGAGCTTCACTACAATCAAGACCAATAATATCTTCAACTTCTTTTGAAACTCTGTCTGGGTCAGCGGCAGGTAAGTCAATTTTATTGATAACCGGCACAAGCTCTAAATCGTGGTCAAGTGCTAAATATGTATTAGCAAGAGTTTGCGCCTCAACACCTTGAGAAGCGTCAACAATTAAAACAGCACCCTCACAAGCGGCCAGTGAACGAGAAACCTCATAG
>JAZUGZ010000188.1:0-6914 GCA_045641425.1 Candidatus Fimenecus sp. | reverse complement strand
GCTCTTCATATCCTCTGTCTATATGGTAAATATCGGATACTGTTGTTTCGCCCTCGGCACAAAGGCCAAGAAGCATTAAAGCTGAGCCACCACGCAAATCGGTTGATTTAACCGAAGAGCCATGAAGCTCTTTAACTCCTTCAACAACAGCCATTCTTCCCTCGGCACTAATTTTTGCACCAAATCGAAGAAATTCGCCGATATGCTTAAATCTGCTTTCAAAAATATTTTCAACGATTACGCTTGTGCCGTCTGCCACTGTCATAAGTGCCATTATGCCTGCCTGTGCATCTGTTGGGAAGCCAGGATACGGCATTGTGCGAATCATTTTTATTCGTTTTAGCCTTGACGGAGAGTCAAGACAAATCCACCGACCACTAACGGTTATATTACACCCTGCTTCTCGCAAAGGAGAAAGCACTGGTCCAATATGTGACGGAATTACATCTTTAAGACAAATTCTGCCACCAGTCATTGCAGCGGAAATCATATAAGTTGAAGCAACAATTCGGTCAGGGATTACAGTATGCTCTGTGCCGTGAAGCTTTTTCACTCCCTCAATTGTTACTGTGCTGTCGCCTGCACCATGTATTTTTGCTCCACATCGGTTAAGAAAATCAGCTAAATCGCTAATTTCTGGCTCTCTTGCACAATTGGTTACAACTGTTGTCCCTTGGGCTAAAACAGATGCAAGAATTATATTTTCAGTTGCACCAACGCTTGGGAACGAAAGGTTTATTTGAGTGCCTTTTAGTCCATTTTCTGCCGAGCAAAAAACTGTTTCGCCGTTGCAGTTTAGCGTTGCGCCGAAGCTTTCCATTGCGCTTAAATGTAGGTCAATAGGTCTTAGACCAATTTCACAACCACCGGGCGATGACATTTCTGCCTTTCCCATTCTTCCCAAAATTCCGCCTAAAAAAACAATAGACGAACGCATTTCTCGCATTAAATCTTCAGGAACATCAAATCGGTTAACACTGCTTGAGTCAACAGTAACTGTGTGACCTTCTCTTTTAACAGCACAACCAAGGTACTCAAGAATTTTTATTGTTGCGTCCACATCGGAAAGTCGTGGACAATTATGTATTACGGAAACGCCAGAAACTAGTAGCGTTGCAACAAGTATTGGCAATGCACTGTTTTTTGAGCCTTGAATGGTTATTTCACCTGAGAGCTTATGTTTTCCGTTAATTACAAATTTTTCCAAAATCTACACACCCTTTGCATTTTAGTGTTGCGACACATTCTATGCAAAACGTGTAAGAAATGTTATTTATGCTCTGCAAGAGAAATTACAATTTTGCAAATTTCTGAAAGAGCATTAGTTTTTGCCTTTTCTGCTGCTTTGATTGAAATTTCGTCAAGCTTTGAACGATTATCTTTAAGATTTTTAACTGTTCGAGCAAGAACCTCTGGTGTAAGATTCTTTTCTTCAATTAAAATTGCACCGCCATTTTGAGCCAATGTATTTGCATTGTGGAATTGATGATTTTCAGCAACATTTGGAGATGGAATTAAAATTGAAGGCTTGGCAAGTGCTGAAATTTCTGAAATTGAAGAAGCACCTGCACGGCTAATTACAAGGTCGCAAGCTGGAAGGCAAACGTCCATATCATTTATGTATTCACGAAGGTCAATGTTTGTACCCTCGCCAAATGAAACACCGGCTTCACGAAGCTTGTCAGGAACCCAAAGTCCGTATTGACCAGTAGCGTGGATAAATTTTATGTTTTCTTCATTGTGAAGCTCTGAAAGCATACCAACAACGGAATTGTTAATTGCATCTGCACCAAGTGAACCACCCATTGAAAGAACGAGTAACTCATTTGGTTCAACACCAAGAGAAGCTCTTGCAACTGCTCTGTCGGCCTGTAAAATTTGGCGTCTTACAGGAAGTCCTGTTGTTACAGGGACATTTTTGCAATTCATATATTTTTCTGCTTCAGGCGATGTAAGCATTACTTTATCAACAATTTTTGCAAGTGCTTTATTTGCAACACCTGGAAAAGCATTTTGTTCATGAATACAAGTTGGAATGCCTATTTTTGCTGCTGCGCGAACAACTGGGCCAGTAACATAACCGCCAAAACCAACTACAACATCAGGAGAAAACTCTTTGATAATTGACTTTGCCTCGCCTGATGCTTTGAGTGTAAGGTAAGCAGTTTTAATGTTACTTTTAATTCCACTTAAATTCATTTTTCTTGAAAAACCATTCATTTCAACGGTTTTAATTTGGAAGCCTGCTTCTGGAACAATTCTTTCTTCCATTCGATTTTTTGTACCAACGAAAAGAATTTCGCAAGCAGGATAAAGTCTTTTTATTTCAGATGCTACTGCAATGGCAGGGTTAATGTGACCGCCCGTGCCACCTGCAACAAATAAAATCTTCATAAATTACTCCTTTTTTGTGATACTTCTTGAAACCGAAAGTATCATTCCCATTTCTGCTAGCAAAATGACCACCGAAGTACCACCTGCTGAGAAGAATGGAAGTGAAATACCAGTATTCGGCATAAAGTCACTAACAACGGCAATGTTAAGAGCAACCTGAATTCCGACTTGGAATGCAATACCGATTACGAGCATTGAACTAAATTTATCTTTAGCACGAATACCGATTTTAATTGCACGGTAAACGAGCAAAGCAAACAAAACAATTATTGCAACAGCACCAATAAAGCCAAGTTCTTCACAAACGATTGAGAAAATGAAGTCATTTTGTGGTTCTGAAACATAAAGGTGCTTTTGCTTTGACTGACCAAGACCTGCGCCAAAGAAACCACCAGAGCCAATAGCGTAAAGTGAGTTATTAGTCTGCCAACGCGCGCCCATTGGTTCATAATCTTTATCAAGCCAAGCGACAATTCGCTCGCCTGCATATTTTGCAAGTAATTCAGGCTTTAACACTAAAAGTGCAACAAGTAGAATTGCACCTGCTGCAACAATGTAGAACCAAGGTCTTTTAACCTCACCCATCCAAAGCATTACTACACCAAGTAGCAAAATAAGGATTGTACCTGAAACGTGGTTTTCGGCGTAAACAAGGCCAGCAAATCCTAAAATTATAAAGCCATACTCAACAACCTTAACAAATGACTCGTTAATAACGAGTTTGCCACTTGTTAAAGTGCTAATATTTTGACAAATTTTTAGCTGACTTGGTTTTGAGCCAGTAATTATGTTACTGTTTTTCTCCAACAAAGTTGCAAGTAAAACTATAAGTGCGATTTTAGCAATTTCAGACGGCTGGAATGTTGTAAAGCCAAGGTTTATCCAACGCTTAAAGCCCGGTCTGTACTCTGGAAGAATAAGAACCAAAAGCAAAAGACCTACTGCGCCTATAGTAATTAGTGGTGTTAATGCACGAAAATATTCATAACGAACGCGTGACATTAGCCACATTCCTACAAGGCCTATGCCTACAAACAAAAGCTGTCTTGTGAAAATTACTGTACTGCCACCACGGTTATAGTAGCTATATGTGTAGCTGGCAGAGAAAAGCATTACAAGTCCTGTAACTACAATGATTATAAGCAAAAGAAAGAATGGAATATCAATTGAACCTTTTGCCCAAAAAACATTTTTTCTTTTTTTGTTTACATTTTGACTTGCCATTTTCTCACCGCCTAACTAAATATTTTTAAGAATTATTTTACAATACCGAAATAGTAAACCAAAAGACCTACTACACAGCCAATTACATTTACAAGTGTAAATACTGTTACGATTTTTACCTCTTTCCAACCGCTCATTTCAAAGTGGTGGTGAATAGGTGCCATTTTGAAAATGCGCTTGCCATGTGTTGCCTTGAAATAGCCAATCTGTAAAACATCTGACATAGCTTCAATTACAAAAAGAACGCCAAAGAGTAAAAGAATAAGTGGACAGTCAAGTGCATAAGCAAGGCCAGCAACAAGACCGCCTAAGAACATTGAACCTGTGTCGCCCATCATTACTTTTGAAGGGTGCCAGTTCCAAATAAGGTAGCCAACGCAGCCACCGAAAAGGCCTGCTGACAAAAGGCTAATGCCTAAATATTTACTCATAAGTGCGGCAATTGCAAATGCAACTGCTGTTACTGCTGTAACACTTGCACAAAGACCGTCAATACCGTCTGTAAAGTTAACTGCATTAACTGTGCCATAAATTACTGCGATACCGAAAATCCAGAAAAACCACTTAAGGTCAACTTTGCCAACGAATGGAATTTGCATATAAGTTAATCCGTTAACGTAAAGAGTTGTAAGATAACCGAGCATTAAAACAATTTGTGCAACGCTCTTTTGCAAAATTGTAAGTCCAAGGTTGCGTTTCTTAACAACCTTAATATAGTCATCTGCAAAGCCGATTATACCAAAGCCGAGTGCTAAAAGAATTGCACCTACAAGCTTAATTTTCATTTGACTTGTAAGGTCGTTTACATCGTTAAAGATTGTTCCGCCTAAAAGGTGGTCTGTTACCAAAACCGCAACAGTTGAAACAACTGTGCTAATCATGAACATTATACCGCCCATTGTAGGTGTGCCCTGCTTTGACTTATGCCAAACTGGGCCATCTTCAAGAAGAATATTTTGACCAAATTTAAGTTTTTTTAGCCAAGGAATTACTACAAATCCAAGTGCGAATGAAATTCCGAAGCTAAGTACGGCAACTAAAGCTAATGCTATGTATATATTCATTTCTCTTCCTCCATTAAACTTCCTTATTTTCGTAAATAATATTAAATACTTCTTCAAGCTTCATGCCACGGCTTGCCTTAAAAATTACGGTGTCGCCATCTTGAAGCACTTTAAGAAGTGCATTTGCAAGTTCATTTTTGTCGGTAAATTCAAAGGTGTTTTCAAGTCCACCTTTTCTTGCACTATCTGCCATATACTTTGAGCTTTCGCCAAATGTGAAAAGCATATCGATTTTTTGCTGAGCAGCATATTCGCCAACTGTTCTGTGTGCTGTTTCAGTATAAGAACCAAGCTCTAACATATCGCCAAGAACAGCAATTTTTCGACCAGTTGCTACTGTGCAAAGTGAGTTAAGTGCCGCCTTTTGTGAGTCAGGACTTGCATTATAGCAGTCTTCAATAAAGGTTATATTAGCAAGCTTTTTAATTCTTTGACGCATACCTGATGGAACATAAGATTTAAGTCCTTTGGCCGCTTCAGAAAGTGAAATTCCAAAGTTTGCACCAATACAAATTGCTGAAAGTGCGTTATATACATTGTGAATACCTACGGTTGGAATTGAAACATCTTGCTCGCCAAGCTTACCGACAACCTTAAAGTCTGTCCACAAATCACGCTCTTTAATATTGACCGCTCTAACATCACAGTTTTCATTTTCAATACCGAAGAAAATTACATTAAATTCATCATTTTTAACTGTTGAAAGCTTGTCATTATCTCCATTTAATACCAGTGGTCCGCCTTTTTTAAGACCTTCAAGCATTTCCATTTTTGCTTTGAAAATGCCATCTCTTGAGCCTAAATTTTCGATATGAGAAACACCAACATTTGAAATTATTGCGGCATCAGGTAGTGCGGCATTAGTTAGTGCTGAAATTTCGCCAAATTCGCTCATACCCATTTCAATTACAGCACATTCTATTGTTTCATCAAGTCTGAATAATGTTTTTGGCATCCCAATTTCATTATTGAAATTTCCTTCTGTTTTAAGGGTATTGTATTTAGTACCCATTACACAAGCTGTCATTTCTTTAGTTGTTGTTTTTCCAACTGAGCCTGTAAGACCAATTAAAATAAGCTTTTGGAACTTTTGTCTGTAATATGATGCAAGGTCTAAAAGTGCTTTTTTTGTATCTTCAACGTAAATTACAGGGCAAGAAACATCAACTTTTTTATGACACACAAGTGCTGCTGCACCATTTTCTTCAACCTGTTTTGCAAAATCGTGAGCGTCAAAGCGTTCGCCCTTAATTGCAAAGAAAAGTGTATTCTCGTCAACGTCACGGCTATCCATTGAAATTCTTGTTATTAACTTGTCACTTTGAAGTTCAGTTCCAAGTGCTTTTGCAATTTCGTTTAATGATAGTTCCATAATTTTCCGTCCTGTTTTGAAAATTCTTTAATAATTTTTCGTTCATCAAATGGCATTTTGCCCTTTGATGTTATTTGATATTTTTCATGACCTTTGCCAAGGAGTAATATTGTATCCCCTTTTTCAGCAAGGTTTAGTGCAAAGTGAATTGCATCTTTTCTATCTGAAACAACGGCAAAATGTGAATTACAACTATTAACACCGTCTAAGATGTCGCAAATTATTCTTACTGGATTTTCGGTTCTTGGGTTGTCATCTGTAATTATCGTTATATCTGAAAGCCGACTTGCGACCTCGCCCATTACTGCACGCTTGCTTCTATCACGGTCGCCACCACAGCCAAACACTGTAATTAAGCGGTTTTCAGTAAACTCACGAACAGATTTTAACACATTTTCAAAGCCGTCTGGAGTATGTGCATAATCAATTAGCACAGTGAACGGAGCAGTCATGGGAACTTTTTCACATCTACCAATTACTCCGTTAAAGCTTTCAAGTGACTTAACTGTTTGCCCGAGTGAAAATCCAAGCTCGGTGCAAACTGCCACTGCACAAAGTGCATTATAAACATTATAAACACCAGGCATTAAAAGCTTTGCTTTATAAATTTCATTATGTATTAAATCAAACTCAACACCATTTACGCTTGAAACAACATTTCTTGCAAGGTAGTTTGAATTTGAATTATTAAGCGAAATTGGAATTTGCTTACAGCCAATTTTTGAAGCATTTTCATGAACATTTTTGTCATCATTGTTTACCACTGCAAAGTCAGCATTTTGAAACAGTTTTAGCTTTGCATCAATGTAATTTTCCATCGATAAATGGTAATTTAGGTGCTCTGGAGTGATATTTGTAAT
>JAZUGZ010000187.1:0-1853 GCA_045641425.1 Candidatus Fimenecus sp. | reverse complement strand
AAATGTTGCATCATAGCTTAAAAGGAAACGAGAAAAAAATCCATATTCCTTTTGCATTGTCTTGCAAAGAGTACAATAAACACCTTTGTAGGTGTCATAATCTTTAATTTTCAATTCGGGTTTATAAACAGTTACATATCCGAACAATTATGACACCTCACAAAGAAAAATCTTTAATGATGATAGCACATTGATTTTAGCTTCGCAACAAAATCACAAAAAAGTTAAAGAATTGTTTACTTTTGAAGTAAAGTTTTATCCTGAAGTAAATCGAATTTACCCTTCTTACAAAGAACAGTATCTTTACCATAAGGCTTAATACGAGTAATTGTGTTACCGACAAATCTAACATCTATTGGGCAACGCTTTTCGCAAAGCTCACAAACTGTAATCTTGCTATTCTCTTTTACAACAAGTGATTTTTTAACATTTTGTTTTTCACGAAGAGCACCAGTTGGGCACTTGTCAACACACATACCGCACATTACACAGTCTGTATCAGCGAGTTTTTTACCAAATTCAGGTAAAACCACTGTACCAAATCCACGGTCAACAAAGCCTAAAGCAGATTTGCCAATAACCTTTTCGCAAACGCGAACACAAAGTCCGCAAAGAACACATTTATCAGCATTACGGCTAATAAGCTCAGTTCTATCTTCTTTATTTCTTGAATGCTTTTCGCCGCAAAGACGCTTATACTGAACATCATTTTCATCAGCATATTTTACGAGTTTACATTCATAGTAATCATGACAACCACATTCAAGACAACGATTTGCCTCAGCTTTTGCCATTTCGTCAGTAAAGCCTTTATTAACTTCAACAAATGAAGTTTTTCTCTCTGCTGGTTCAAGTTGTGGCATAACTGCACGAGCTTGTTTTGTAAAGCCTGAATAGTCAATCTCACTATCATCACGCTCAACTACAAATGGCTTTTTGTAAGCAAGTTTTTCGCCATTTAAGTAGCCGTTAACAATATTAACAACCTTTTGAGCCTCGCCAATAGCCGCAATAGCAATATCGGCACCCTTATTTGAAACATCGCCAATAGCAAACACGCCCTCAACTGATGTTGTAAAGTCACATTCACTTGCTATTACTGTGCCTTTTCTTGTTTGTTCAAGTGCTTCAAGACCTGAAAGCTCCGGTACTTGACCTATTGCCATAATTACAGAGTCAAGTTTAATTTCTTCAGTTTCGCCTTCAATTGGTTCTGGGCGACATCTACCACTTTCGTCAGGCTCGCCAAGTTTCATTTTTTGAAGAATTACGCCTGAAACTTTACCGTTTTCTTCAGTAAACTCAATAGGGTTAGTAAGATAATTATAAATTACACCCTCTTCTTCTGACTCAAGAATTTCTTGTGGGTCGGCTGGCATTTCGTCTTTAGTTCTTCTGTAAATGATATAAACATTTTCAGCACCAAGTCTAACTGCGGTACGACAAGCGTCCATAGCAGTATTACCACCGCCACAAACAGCAACATTTTTGCCTATTTCAGGCTTATTGCCGATGCTAACTTCACGAAGGAAATCAATACCACCATAAACTCCCGGAAGGTCCTCGCCTTTTACTCGCATCTTGCTGCTCTTCCAAGCGCCAGCAGCAACAATTACTGCATCGTAAGAATTCTTAATTTCGTCAAATGTAATATCTTTACCGATTTTAACATTATTTTTAAGCTCTACGCCTGTTTTCTCAATAAGTGAAATTTCCTTATCAAGCACAGCCTTTGGAAGTCTGTATTCAGGAATACCGTAACGGAGCATTCCACCAAGCTTTTCTCTTGCTTCAAATACTGTTACATCGTGTCCCATGATCTTGAGATAGTATGCTGCTGAAAGTCCTGCAGG
>JAZUGZ010000186.1:0-8773 GCA_045641425.1 Candidatus Fimenecus sp. | reverse complement strand
GTGTTAGAAAAATCTGCAATACCATTTTGGGCAACGGGCGAGTGAGTGTAAATTGCATTGAATTTTGCAAATAAAAACGGAGTCGCAATAATTAAAAATGAAATTGCAACAGTTAAAGCTAAAAGCAAATTTGATTTAAGCCTTGTTTTCATTTTCCCACTCCTTACTCGTATTTACCTTATTATAAATAAAATAAACCATTTACGCAATAGTTTTTATTGACTTTATTAGTGTAATTGTTGTATAATTTATAGGATTTTGAATTTATATTAAGGAGATTTTCTTAATGGAATGGACAGGACTTAACGAATTAAGAGAGAAATATTTGTCTTTCTTTGAGAGCAAAGGTCATTTAAGACTCCAAAGCTTCTCTCTTATTCCAAATAATGATAAGAGTTTGTTACTCATAAACTCTGGTATGGCACCTATGAAAAAATATTTCACAGGCGAAATTACTCCACCAAGAAAAAGAGTTACAACTTGCCAAAAGTGTATTAGAACACCTGACATTGAAAATGTTGGTAAAACAGCAAGACACGGTACTTATTTTGAAATGCTCGGTAACTTCTCTTTTGGCGACTATTTCAAAGAAGAGGTTATTCCTTGGGCTTGGGAATTTTGTACTAAGGTAATGGAAATTGACCCTGACAAGCTTCACATTACAGTTTACGAAGAAGATGACGAAGCTTACGACATTTGGACAAAGAAAATCGGCGTTGACCCATCACACGTTTACAAAATGAGCAAGGCTGAAAACTTCTGGGAGCACGGTGCTGGTCCTTGTGGCCCTTGCTCTGAAATTCACTATGATCGTGGCGAAGAGTACGGTTGCGGTAAGCCTGACTGTAAGGTTGGTTGCGACTGCGACAGATATATGGAATTTTGGAACCTTGTTTTCACACAGTTTGAAAATGATGGCGAGGGTAACTACACAAGACTTGCTCATCCTAACATTGATACTGGTATGGGTCTTGAGCGCCTTGCTTGTCTTTCACAGGGTGTTGACAATCTTTTTGAGGTTGATACAGTTCAAAACATAATGAAACACATTATGCAAATTGCAAATGTTGAATACCATAAAGATGCTAAAAAGGACATTTCACTTCGTGTTATTACTGACCATATTCGTAGCACAACTATGATGATTGGTGACGGCGTAATGCCATCTAATGAGGGTAGAGGTTATGTTCTTCGCCGACTTCTTAGAAGAGCCGCAAGACACGGCAGACTTTTAGGAATTGACAGACCATTCCTTTCTGAAGTTTGCGAAACAGTAATTAAAGAAAATGCAAATGCTTACCCTAATCTTCTTGAAAAGAAAGACTTTATTGTTAAGGTAATTTCTATCGAAGAAGAGAATTTCTATAAAACTATTGACTCAGGACTTCAGATTCTTGAAAAAATGATTGCTGAAACTGATGGTACTTGCCTTTCAGGCGAAGATGCTTTCAAGCTTTCTGACACATTCGGCTTCCCAATTGACCTTACTAAAGAAATTCTTGAAGAAAAGGGTATGACAGTTGACGAAGAAAAATTCCGTGAACTCCAGAAAGAACAGCACGACAGAGCAAGAAATGCTCGTAAAGATGCTGGTAAAGAGGCTTGGGAAGGCTCAGGTAATGCTACTAAAGATATGGAAGCAACTTCTTTCCTTGGCTATGGCAATTTTACTTGTGAAGCAAAGGTTACAGCAATTATTGCTAATGGCGAAAAGGCTGACTATGTTTCAAATGGCGACAATGCAACATTAGTTTTAGACCAAACTACTTTCTATGGCGAAGGTGGCGGACAAACTGGCGACATCGGTAAAATTATAGCAAATGGTGCTGAATTTACTGTAACATCAACTACTAAAACTTCTGAAGGTGTATTTTTACATCACGGTTTCCTCTCTGACGGCGAAAGCCTTGCAGTTGGAACTACTGTAACTGCAAATGTTGATGAAAAAACAAGAAAATCAACTATGAGAAACCACACTTCAGCTCATATTTTACAAGCAACACTTAGAAAGCTTCTCGGCACTCACGTTGAGCAGGCTGGTCAGCTTGTAAATGCTGAAGAGATGCGTTTTGACTTCTCACACTTCTCAGCACTCACTACTGAAGAGCTTAAAGCAGTTGAAGACGGCGTTAACGAAGTAATTTTCGCTTCAATGCCTGTTAATACAAAAGAAATGGCAATTGAAGAAGCTAAAAAGCAAGGTGCAATGGCACTCTTTAGCGAAAAATATGGCGACACAGTAAGAGTTGTTAAAATTGGCGACTACTCAACAGAGCTTTGCGGTGGTACTCACGTTGGTAACACTTCCGAGATTGGTCTTTTCAAGATTATTTCAGAGTCTTCAGTTGCTGCTGGTGTTCGTAGAATTACCGCTGTTACTGGTACTGGTGTTTTAGAGTACATTAAAAAGAATAATGAACTCATTATGAAAACTGCCGAAAATATGAAGGTTGCTAATGCTAACGATATTGCAGTAAGAGCACTTGCTCTTTCAAACGAGCTTCGTGAGAAAGAAAAGGAAATTGAAAGACTTAATAGCGAGCTTAATGCTCAGGCTGCAAAGAACTTTGAGTCAATTGATTTAGGCACAGTTGAGCTTGTAGCAAATTGTAAAATTGATTTAAATACTGACATTCGCTCACTTTCAGAAACAATTCGTGACGAAAAGTCAAACCGAGTTGTAGTTCTTGCAACTATTAACGAAGAAAAGGGAACAGCAACATTTGTTTGTGCTTGCGGTAAAGATGCTATTTCTTCGGGCGCTCACGCTGGCAACATTGTTCGTGAAGTTGCAAAAATAGCTGGTGGTAATGGTGGCGGTAAGCCAGACTTTGCACAAGCAGGCGGTAAGGATATAACAAAGGTTGACGATGCTATTATGGCAACAGACGAAATTGTTAAATCAATGCTTAAATAAGGAGTAAATTATGGATTGTATTTTCTGTAAAATTATCTCAGGGGAAATCCCTTCAAATAAAGTTTATGAAGATGATAAAATTCTTTGCTTTAAGGATATAAACCCACAAGCAGATGTTCACGCTCTTGTAATTCCAAAGACTCACATTTGCTGTGCTAATGCAATTACTGAGGACAATAGTGATATTGTAGCTTACATCTTTACTAAAATTCCTGAAATTGCAAAGATGCTTGGAATTACCGATTACCGCATTATCAATAACTGCGGTGAAGGTGCTGGCCAAACAGTAATGCACCTTCATTTCCACATTTTAAGTGGCTCAAATCTTAACGAAAAGTTGGTTTAATTTATGTCTAAAAGACCGTTCGCGGTAATTGGGTTTTCTTCATTACTTACAGCGGTGGTATTAGCAAAATTAAGTGTTTTCACAGTCAGTGTTACTTTCTTTGTAGCACTGGCTGTCTTTTTATTTTGTAGTGCATTGTCGGTAAAACACAAAAAGCTACTTGCTTTGTCTTTTTTAGCTTTTGGTGTTGCTTTGGCTTCGTTCTCACTTTCACTATCAATGAAAAGTTATGATAGAATTTCACGCTATAATGGTAAAGAAGCCTTACTTTCAGGCACAGTAACAGACCGAAGCTTTACAAATTTAACCGAAAAGCTAACAGTAAAAGTAAATAGCGTAAATGGTCAAAAAGAAAATTTTTATATAACAGTTTACAATGATTCGCAAACTGGCACTTCGGTTGGCGATAAAATCAGTGCTAAAGCAAAACTTGAAAATCCAACAAATGATGAAGACGAAATGGAATATTACCTTGCTAATAAAAGATATTTCATTACATTTCAATTAAACGACTTAAATTATCTTGGCCAAAGCAAATATTACAAAAACATTAGCAAAGTAAAATCGTCTTTTGAAAATGCTGTTTATTCATATTTACCTAATAATCAAGGTGCTGTAACTGTTTGTATGACAACGGGTAATCGAAGTGCAATGAGCAAATATTTACGCAATTGCTTTAACTTTTCTGGCACGGCGCATTTGCTTGTGGTTTCGGGACTTCATTTAACTCTTTGGACTTCAATTATAAGCAGTTATATATCTGTTTTGCGAAAGAAAAGACTACTAAATTTAATTGTAAACACAGCGTTTGTGTTGTTTTATTTTTCATTGACGGGATTTTGCGTTTCAGTAATAAGAGCTGGCGTAATGATTTTGACTATTAAGCTTTCAAAGTGCTTAAAGCGAGATGCCGACAGCATAAACTCAATGGGAATTGCGGTTTTGCTCTTGATTTTGTCAAATCCATTTTCGTGCTATTCTGTGTCGCTTTGGCTTTCGGTTATGTCGTCGCTGGGCTTAATTCTTTTTAGCACTCCAATCAAAAATTCAATTTGTAAATACAGAATAGTAAAAAAGGCTTATAAAACCTTTTTAGGCAAATTGGTTGTAGATACTCTTTCGGTCAGCCTTTCTGTAACTGTGTTAACACTTCCAGTGTTCGTAATGAAATTCAAAATGTTCCCAGTCCTTTCGTTTGTTTCAAACTTTGTAGCTGTAAATATTGCAACAATTTTAATGGTTTGTACAGTGCTTGGTGCATTGTTACACCTTGTAAATGCAGTTACTCTTGCCAAAGCTTTAATGACAATTTCGGGGGTAATGTCAAATGTGCTAATATTTGTTGCCGAAAAGGTTGGTATGCTTCGTTACTCCACTGTTGGCGTGTCTTCACGCTATTTTAGAGTGTTTTTGATTATTGCTTTTTTGGTTGTTTCTTTGTTTTATGCTACAAATAAGTTCTTTAGATTAAAGCGTTCCTTTTTAGTTGGTTTAATTTGCGTTGCATTTGCACTAACGGCTATGTTTTCTGAAGCCTTTGAGCAATCTCACATATCTATTGATGTTGCAATGCAAAAAGAAAGTGCTACTGTGCTTGTTCGTAATGGCTATGATAGCGTTTTGCTTGGCGTTAAAGATAACAGCTCGATTTATTCGGTTAGTGAAATGCTCGGGCGTCATAACCTAAAATCAATCGGTTCAATCTATTCCCATGAGTCAAATTCTTATGCTCGCGCTGACATTTTAAGAATTACATCTGTTTACCCAACTGAAAAAGTGTTGTATAAAAATAAAAAGATTGAAGAATTAAATTCAATTCCTTTTTATGAATATGTTAACGAGATAAATTTAAGTGATGATATATCCATAACACCCATAACCGAAAAAACTTGTGTGATTAGTAATTGCGATTTAGATATTTTAATTTCTTCAGATATTTCTCGACAAAACCTATTTGAAAATGGAAAAGAATATGATATAATTATCTTGAATATGGCTACATTTTCGGCTTTTGGCGAAGAAGCAAAAAGTCATCTTAAAAATTCTTCTTCGCAAATTATATGTTTAAGTGAAAATGAGCAGGTTATTCTTTACCCCAATATTCAAAAAATCTATTTGGAGGAGAACTTTTAATGGCACTTATTCATGAGCAAGACCTTAAAAAGCAAATAAAAGACGGACAAATGAATAATTGCTATCTTTTCTTCGGAACTGAGGAGTACTTAAAACAGTTTTACATTAAAAAAATCTGTTCAAAATTTGTGGTTCCTGGTAGTGAAACATTTTCTCTTCGTAAATATGACGGTAAAGAAAATACTTTAGGGGAAGTTTTTGAGGGTGCTGACAGTATGCCATTTATGAGCGAATATACTGTAGTAATTGCTCACGACTTTCCACTTGACGCTCCAAATGCTGAAATTAAAGAGCAGTTAACAGAGTTTCTTGACAACCAGCCAGATACCGCTATCGTAATTTTTTGGATGGATAGCATTGAGCTTTCTGCTAAAAATTCAAAGCATAAATGGGTTATTGACAATTTCACAAAAAAAGCAACAGCAGTTGACTTCGAAAAATATACTCGCTCTGCACTTACTAAAACAATGGTGGCTTATGCCGCAAAACAGGGCTGTAAAATGGATGCGCAAACCGCTAATTATTTAATCGATGTTTCTGGCGATTCGCTTAATGTTCTTTTCAACGAAATTGAAAAGTCTGCTTCATTTGCAGGGCAGGGTAACGAAATCACTCGCGCTCATATTGATGAAATTGCTGTTCGTTCGCTTGAAGCAAAGGTGTTTGACCTTTCTAAATTCATTTTGAATGGAAATCCACGTGCCGCTTTAGAGCTTCTTCATTCACTAATGCAGTTAAAAGCAGAACCAATTGACATTTTTGCAGTAATCTTAATGTCATTTGTAGATATTTACAGAGCTAAAACGGCTCTTTCAGGTGGCGAAAGTGCTAATTATCCAGCAAAATTTTTTGACTATAAAAATAAAGAATTTAGACTAACAAACGGTGCAAAATTTGCCGCAAAGCTTACAGATGCACAAATTCGTGAGTGCTTTGATTGCTTTTCACAAAGTGACAAGCTCTTAAAAGGCTCGTCACAAAGTGGCGAAATGGTACTTGAGCGTTTAATAGTCGAGCTTTCTTTAATTCTTGCAAGGTAAATTATGATTAAACTTAACGAAGCAGTAATTGTTGAAGGAAAATACGACAAAATCAAGCTTTCAAATATAATTGATGCCGTTATAATCGAAACAGACGGCTTCGGTATTTTCAAAGACAAAGAAAAACAAAAACTTATTCGCTTTTTGGCTGAAACAAAGGGAATAGTAATAATGACTGACTCTGACTCGGCTGGCTTCAAAATTCGTTCGTTTATTAACGGAATAACCAAAAGTGAAAATATAAAAAATGTTTATATTCCAGACATTTACGGTAAAGAAAAGCGTAAAACCGAAGCTTCAAAAGAGGGCAAGCTTGGTGTTGAGGGAATTGAAAAGGATTTAATTCTTGAAGCACTTAAAAAAGCAGGGGTCTGTTCAACTGAAAACAATGAAACAAAGTCAAGAAAAATTACAAATACAGACTTTTTTGAAGACGGAATTTCTGGCGGAGAAAATAGCTCTGTTTTGCGCAAAAAACTTGCTGTTTCCTTGTCACTTCCTGAGCGAATGTCTTCTTCGGCACTTCTTAAAATCATAAATTCATATATGACTTATGACGAGTACAAAGAAGCAGTTGAGAAAATCAAAAACTAATGTTATACTAAATTAAACCCCAATGAAAAGAGGTAATAATATGGCGTACGAAGCATCTTTCCCAGTTAATAATTCTTTTTATGATGTTGAACAGGTTGAAACCTTTAAGGAGCTTATTGACCGTAGTGCAAAGCTTTACGGCGACCGACCAGCTTATAAACTAAAAAATAAAGATGGAGTTTATTACGATGTATCATACACAAAACTTCGTCATGATATTTATTACCTTGGCAATAGCTTAATTTCTGACGGCTATGAAAGGGAAAAAATCGTCGTAATTGGTGCTAACTCTTATAAATGGGCAATTACCTATTTAGCAGTAACTTGTAGTAATAATATAATCGTTCCAATAGACAAAGAGCTTATGGCACACGATATTGCAAAATTTATTGGCGATGCTGGTGCTGTGGCAGTTTTTGCTGACGATAAAATCATTAAAGAATTACAAGAAGAAATAAAAGACGGTGTTCGTTTTATTTCATTTAATGGTACAGCCTGTGAAAGCTTTGATGAATACTTTGAAAAGGGCAGGCAGGCTTATAAAAACGGAGTTAAAAGCCTTAATGATGTAACTCTCGATAAAGACGCACTCGCTTCTTTGATTTTTACATCTGGCACTACTGGTACTTCAAAGGGTGTTTGCCTTTCAATGAACAATATTTGTTCTGATATTTTAGCAACAGCGGGTGTTGTTAAAATAACTCCGGATGATCAACTTTTGTCAGTGCTTCCAATTCATCACACTTATGAATGTACTCTTGGTTTTTTAATGATTCTTTATTCTGGTGCTTGTATTGCATTTTCAGAAGGCCTTCGTTACCTTATGAAAAATATGCAAGAGGTTAAACCTACTGTTTTTGTTACAGTACCACTTATGATTGAAAAAATCTATGGCAGAATAATGAAAAAGCTTGACGACAAAAAAGGTGGTAAATTCATTTTTGGTGTCGGTAAAGCAGCCGCTAAAATTGGTAAATCAGTTGGTATTAAAGATTTAGACCGTAAAATTTTTGGCGAAATCCTTTCAGCTTTTGGTGGCAGACTTCGTCTTTTAATTACAGGTGCTGCGGCACTTGACCCACGCGTAGCCGAAGATTTTATTCGTATGGGTATTGACATTTATATTGGTTATGGTCTTACTGAGTGCGCGCCACTTGTAATTGGTAATCACGATAAATTGATGCTTCCTGATTCAGTTGGCACTCCGCTACCAGGTGTTGAAGCAAGAATTCATAATCCAGATGACCTTGGTGTTGGCGAAATTTGGGTTCGTGGTCCAATGGTAATGCAAGGCTATTATCAAAATCAGAAAGCAACTGACGAAGTTCTTACTGAAGATGGTTGGTTTAGAACTGGCGACCTTGGTACAGTTGATGAAAACAACTGCTACAAAATTACTGGTAGATGTAAAAATGTTATCGTTACTAAAAACGGTAAAAACATTTTCCCTGAAGAGGTTGAGTATTATCTTAACTCTTCTCCAATAATTGAAGAAAGCCTTGTTTTTGGTGCTGAAACAAATGATGAAATGACTGTTTCTGCAAAGATTTATCCAAACTACGAGCAGATTAAGAAAAATCTTAAGCGTCAAGAACTAACTCAGGAAGAAATCCGTCAGCAAATAGCAGAAGCAATTAAGGAAGTCAATAAAAAGCTTCCTAATTATAAAAAAATAACAGAGTTTGATATTCGTGAAAGTGCGTTTATTAAAACAACAATTCAAAAGATTAAGCGTTATGCAAA
>JAZUGZ010000185.1:0-6149 GCA_045641425.1 Candidatus Fimenecus sp. | reverse complement strand
GCACAAATTCCGTTTGTATCTGGCGAAGTTGCTGAAGACCTTACAGCCTATTACTTTACAAGTGAGCAGACTCCAACAGTTTGCGGACTTGGAGTTCTTGTAAATCCAGATGACGAGCAAGTTTTACTTGCCGGCGGATTTTTAATTCAGCTACTTCCTACCGCTGACGATGAAACTATTACAAAAGTTGAAGAAGGACTTAAAGGAATTAAATCTGTTACTACAATGCTCGGCGACGGCTTAACTCCTGAAGAAATTTGCAAAACAGTTCTTCCAAACTTTAATATGGAATTACTTGATGAAACCGAAGTTGATTACAAATGCGATTGTAGTGCCGAGCGCGTTACAAAGGCACTTATTGCAACTGGCAAAGACGGACTTTTAGAAATGGCACAAGACGAAGTAACTGAAGCCGTTTGCCACTTCTGTAACACCAAATACACCTTTACAAGTGACGAAATCAAAGCACTTATAAAGGAAGTTGAATGATATAATTAAATATATTATGTAGGGGCGAGTCACGACTCGCCCGTTTTTCTTTTTCGGGAGGGCACAGAGACCCTCCCCTACAAATTTTATTCGTTTTTCATTATTCACTATTCATTATTCATTTTTTACGGGACGCCCAGTGGTCGTCCCCTACTTTTTACATTTTACTTATTACTTTTTACTTTGATTTTTGTCGTTCCCTACACATAAAAAAACAGCACCAAATTGGTGCTGTTTTCATTTTACATTTTATCCGATATTTCTTGCAATAAATCAATTATTTTGCCTAGAGCGAAAAACAACGAACAGCTTATTACAGATGCTCCCCAAATCACAAAAGCACTCTCAGTTTCATAATCTGTCATTAAAACAAATCCAGCTATGAAACCTATAAGCAAAATAGCACTTGCAATACCATATAACAATAAAACTATTCTTGAAAATCCTACATTAACATCAGAATTAATATGCGAAAAATTTTGAGTATCATTTGAAATAGTTTCAATTTTTAAATCTTCCCCATTTTGATATTTTTCAGCACATTCGCAACATACTTCTCGCTGAACTCCATCCACAACAACATAATGTTTCTTTTCAAATTGTCCTATAATTCTATTACACGATGGACATTGATTTTCCATTTTTCCACCTCCTTTGAAATAATTTTAATCTATTTCAGGTTAAAAGTCAATAATCTATTTTAGGTTAGAATATCCTTTTAGCAGAGGTGTTAAAAATGTATAAAAGAATTCGTGACTTAAGAGAAGATAAAGACTTAAACCAAACTCAAATTGCCAAAATAATCGGTATGTCGCAAACTGGTTATTCTAAATATGAAACAGGCGAAAATGATTTACCAACAGAGATTTTAATTAAGTTAGCCGATTTTTATAATGTTAGTGTTGACTATCTGCTCAACCGAACTGACAATCCAAAGGTTAATAAATAATTTTTACGGAACGCTGTGGGCAGCGTTCCCTACGAATTTGGCTTTACAACAAAAAAACGCTACCCGAAAATCGAGTAGCGTAATTTTTTGTACTAATTACTGTACTGAATTATTCAGCCTGAGGTGCTGAAACTGGGCAAGAATCTGCACAAGCGCCACATTCGATGCAAGTGTCTGCATCAATAACGTATTTGCTATCGCCTTCTGAAATTGCTTCAACTGGGCAATCAGCTGCGCATGCACCACACATGATGCAATCATCATTAATTACGTATGCCATTTGTATGTACCTCCCTTTCACAAGATGTCAAATTCATTGTAACACAAAATAATAAAAAATCAAGTGTTAATTTATTCAATTCCCTTAAGTGCTTCAAGTTCTTCTTTTTCAATACGAATTTGAGCGTCCTTAAGAATTTTTACATCGTGTCTATGAACAATTACTGGAGCTGCCTCTGGCTTTTTGTCAAGTGACACTTTAAGCATTCCTGTAATTAAGTTGTTTTCAATTACTTTGCCCTTGCCACTCTTTGTTTCAACAATTGCCCCAACCTTTGGAGTATGGCGTAAAAGATGCTCGTATGTTTCTTGCTCATATTTTAAGCAACACATAAGTCTTCCGCAAGTACCGCTGATTTTAGTAGGGTTAAGTGAAAGGCCTTGTTCCTTTGCCATTTTAATTGAAACTGGCTGAAAATCGTTAAGAAAAGTGTTACAGCAGAAAGGTCTGCCACACATGCCAAATCCACCGACCATTCGAGATTCGTCACGAACACCAATTTGGCGAAGCTCAATTCGTGTATGGAAAACTGAAGCAAGGTCTTTTACAAGCTCACGAAAGTCAACTCGACCGTCTGCTGTAAAATAGAAAAGAACTTTGCTTCTGTCAAATGTATATTCAACATCAACAAGATTCATTTGGAGTCCATGCGCTGCAATTTTCTCTTCACAAATCTTAAATGCTTCTTTTTCTTTATTTTTATTTTCTGCTAAGGCTTTAACATCCGCGTCAGTTGCTGGGCGAATTACCTTTTTAAGAGGCTTTGTGATGTCATCTTCATTTATTCCGTGATTTGCTCTTGCAACAAGCCCACATTCAAGACCGCGAACTGTTTCAACAATTGCATAATCGCCTTTATTAAATTTATGACCATCAGCGTCAAAGTCATAAACCTTGCCGCCCTCTTTGAATCGAATACCAATGGTTTCTATCATATTTTTCTCCTATCTTCCAATGGCACGCTTTAACTCGTAGCACATTCGAACTGTAAGTAGGTTATTGTTTATATTTCGTAAGCAAGCAGTTTGAAGCTCAGATAAAACATTCACAAGATTCATTAGTGACTTTGCTGTGAGTGAATTACAAAGGCTTTGTGTTTCATCAGGGAAAGTAAAGTCGCCATTATAACCGCTTTTTTGTACTAAAGCGTCACGACAAGCTACTGAAACAAGTGAAAGCACTCTGCTGGCTTTACGGTTGTTTTTAATATATTTTGCAGTATGCTCCATAAGTTTTAACTCGTTAGGACTAAGAATTGCTGAAACAAGTTCTAATACATCTTCTCTTTCTTCAGATGTAATCTCTTCTTCTGTGGCAAGAATTGAATATGTACTAACTCTTGAAAGCACAGTTTCAAGCATACTGCTTTTGGTTGTAGTTAAAATAATAAAATAAACATAGGTTGGTGGCTCTTCCAAAATTTTCAAAAGAGCATTTTGAGCTTGCTCGTTCATATTTTGACCGTTCTTAAGGATATAAACCTTTGCATTTGCTTCGTTAGGAACAATAAATGCATTTGAACGAATTTCACGAACACTGTCAATTGTGAATGCGTCAGATTTTTTAGTTCTGCCGTCTGTTTCGAAAATATCAGGGTGGTTGCCCTCATTTGCCTTAACACAATGTGAACAAACTGTGCAAGGCTTATTTTCGCCTGTGCAAACAAGTGCTTTGGCAATTTTGTGGGCAAGTTCTAATGACACTTCTTCATTTGGGCATTCAATTAAAATGCCGTGATGAAGCTTACCCGCATTAACTGTTTTTAACACAGACTCACAAAGGTTATCAAATTGTAATGTGAAGTCTTGCATAAAATCTCCTTAGAAGCTCTGTGCTATTGCCACCATTAGTGGCATTGTTAAAATTGAAATAATGCTAATAAAAGCAGTTACTGATGAAGCGAGTGCTGTGTCTTTATTAAACTTTGCAGCAAACATAACAGTGTTGTTGGCTGTTGGTGCAGATGCCGAAAGTGTGCAAGCCACCAAAAGCATTCCTGTAAAGCCCAAAGCTCTTAAAGAAAGTATTGTCAAAAGTGGCATAGCCAAAAGCTTTACAGCCATACACAAATAAACGTGATAATCTGAAAACACCTTTTTAAGATTAGCCGAAGCAATATAAGTTCCGAACATAATCATTGCAAGTGGTGTTTGTAAATCTGCAACATAAGAAAGTGGCATAAAAGCAACCTGTGGCAAATTTACTTTAAGTAAAAACAGTGGCAAGCCAATTGCAACACCTAAAAATCCAGGATTCAAGAATAAATCTTTAACTGAAATTTTATTGTTTTCGCTACCCTTTGTCATAACCTTAAGGCCGTGAGTAAACGAGAGAATATTAAATGGAATTACTATTGCTGAGCAATAGAATACACCTTCGTCACCAAGCATTGCCCCCGCCAGTGGCAAAACCATATAGCCTACATTGCCATAAACTGCGGCAAATTTGTAAATAGCAGCTTTTTGAATTTCAGTTTTACGAAAAATAACCTCTGTAAGCAAAATGCCAATTCCGTGAAAAATTAAAGCTGCCAAAAACGCAAGGCCAAGCCCTTTAAGTGACTCTTCACTAAATTCAATTGCAAGGAACGAACGAATAATCATTGCTGGGGTAACAATGTAGAAAAGCAAGTCTGTTGTCATTCGAGATGCTTTTTCAGTGTATATCCCTGTTTTATGGCATAAAAAACCAATTGCCACAATAATATAAAGTATGACTACCTGAGTAAGTGCAGTAGTCATATTTGAAAGAAATAAGGACATGTTTTTCTCCTTATTCGCTTAAGAAGTTGTCGTCAGTTTGCATATCGTTTTCAATAACTTCTTTTTCTGTTGTAAGCTCTTTGCTATCATTTTCTTTTGCACATTTATAAGCATTGATGATGTAAGCGAATACAAAGAATACAAAGATTAAGTCGCAAATTGAAAGTGAATATTCATTAGGAAGTGCACCTGCATTACCGCTGATAAGCATTAAAAATCTTGGAATATTTGCAACGCCTAAGAAATATGCTGAAACAGCACCAGACGCAAAGAGTGTGCGCATTGCCTTGTTGTTTGAAAGGCCTGATGAAATTCTTGCAAATGACATAAAGAAAATCATCATAAATGCAATACCGAAAAGCTCAAACATTAAGTCAGAAACATTAACGTATGAGATTTTGCGGATAAATCGAAGTACAAGCCTTGCCATAGCCCAAAAGAATGGCGAAATTGCAAGGAATTTGTATTGTGAATATGTTGTTCTGCCATCAATATAAGAAATGCCGAATACAAAAAGATAGATTGCCGCAAACACACCAAGTATTGTTTCAATTAAAAGTGGAATTTGACCTTGGTCGGCAGTGCCAAAAACTGAAAGACCAATTGCCAAAAGGTTTCTTGCATTGATAATTAAGCTTGATGCTGATGAAACAACGTCAAGCACAACACCACAGCCCAAAAGAATTGATGTAAGTGCTAAAAACTTGTTTCTGCGAAATGGCGACTTTGATGCAGGAATATTTTTAGCAATTGTTGAAAAAACATAAGGTAATATTACTGCTAAAAAGCCTAAAGCATACATAATGTAAACTGAACGGTCAATTGCTTTGTAAAAGCCTGTATCAGACTCAATTATTGTAAGAAGCTGGTACATTCTAATTGGAAGTGATGCAATAAGAAGCCCCGCTGCAACATAAATTCCCATAAGGGGATTTAGTTTTTCATTTTTACCAGTTATTTTCATTATTAAGACTTACCTTTCTTCTCTTGAAATGTACTCATTTTGTGCGGTGCCAAAGTCTTCAACACGTTCAGCCATTGGAACATAAGGACGAGGAATTGTAACGTTCTTATATGCAGGACGAACAATTCTGCCATTTGAAGTAATCTCTTCAATTCTGTGTGCTGACCAACCAGCAACACGTGCAGACATAAAGAGTGGTGTAAATAAATCCCTCGGAATACCGAGCATTTCATAAACAAGGCCTGAGTAAAGGTCAACGTTTGCGCAAACCTTTTTGTTAGTTCCTCTTCTCTCAGCTAAAAGTGCTGGTGTAAGCTTATCAATAAGTGAAAGAAGCTCAAAGTCTTCTTCTCTGCCCTTTTCTTTAGAGAACTTTTCAGCATAACGCTTTAATATTCTAGCTCTTGGGTCAGAAAGTGTATAAACAGCGTGGCCCATACCATAAATAAGACCTGAGTGGTCGCCAGCCTGCTTGTCAAGAATTTTCTTAAGGTATTCTTTAAGCTTTGCTTCGTTAGTAAAATCAGGAAGATTTGCTTTAATATCATCTGCCATTTCAACAACGTGAATGTTAGCGCCACCATGTCTTGGGCCTTTAAGTGAACCAATACCTGCGGCAATTGCAGAATATGTGTCTGTACCGCTTGAAGTAATACATCTTGTTGTAAATGTTGAGTTGTTACCACCACCGTGGTCAGCATGAAG
>JAZUGZ010000184.1:0-1915 GCA_045641425.1 Candidatus Fimenecus sp. | reverse complement strand
ACTTTAGTGCAACTCCTTGGCTCACAGAACGACATGGCTACGATCCGACTTGTCATTGGTGCAAAAATATTGATGCTGGCGAAAGCTTTATTTCGCCAAAGGCTGTGGTGGCGTTTGGCACATCTCTGAACGAAGTTTGTGACAAATTGGTTAAAGCACAAAATCCAAATATCTCCCCAATTGATAAAGATATGCCAGTTGTGTTTAACGAGTACTGCACAACTTGGGGAAATCCGACTAAAGAGAATATTGAGAGAATTGCAAAAAAACTTCAAGGTAGTGGAATTAAATATTTAGTAATTGATAGTGGCTGGTATGAAGAGCCAGACGAAAACTGGTGGGAGAAAATTGGCGACTGGAATTATAGCAAAGCATTATTCCCTAATGGCATAAAAGAGATTTGCGATTTAATTAAATCCTACGGACTAATTCCTGGAATTTGGTTTGAGTTTGAAAAGGCTTCACATCTTACTGAAATTTATAATAAAACAGAACATTTATTAAAAAGAAATGGCGTTCCAATTTCAGTTGACGGTCAAAGGTTTTTAGATATGCGAGATAAATGGTGTATAGACTATTTATCGGAAAAGGTTATTGCCTTTTTGCGTGATAATGGCTTTGGCTACATTAAAATTGACTATAACGACTCAATAGGCGTTGGCTGTGACGGAGCAGAAAGCCTTGGCGAAGGGTTAAGGCAAACGCTTTTAGGTACTCAAAATTTTCTAAAAAAGATGAAAGAAGAATTGCCAGATTTAGTAATTGAAAACTGTTCAAGTGGTGGGCATAGGCTTGAGCCATCTATGATGGAGCTTTCTTCTCAAGCAAGTTTTTCTGATGCTCACGAGTGCAAGAGCATTCCGATAATAGCTGCCAATGTTCAGCGGTTTGTAAGACCAGAGCAAAGTCAAATTTGGGCGGTGCTGCGAGTTAATGACGACATTCACAGAATAAATTATTCACTCGTTTCCGGCTTTTTAGGTAGGCTTTGCCTTAGTGGTGAGATATTTGATTTGAGTGCTGCTCATTGGGAAAGAGTAAAAACTGCAATTAAGTTTTACGACTCAATAAAAGATATTATCAAAAATGGTATTACTACTGTTATTGAATGCACTGTAAGTGATTATAACGAGCCAAAAGGTTATCAAATTGTTAAAAGAGAATTAGACGAAAAAGTACTTTTAATAGCTCATACTTTTGAGAATGGTGCTAATATACCAATTGAAAGTTATCTTGAAAATTATAAGATTATAGACGAGTTCGGAAGTGAGCTTGACGGCGACTTTAGGGGAAAGGTATATTTGTTATCAAAATAAAAAATTGGTAAAGTGATTTTAATGATGAATAACTATTATATTACAAACGATGATAATACAGCTAGATATGTTTTAGGAAAATATATTAATAATCCACTTATTGTCTTTGGAATTAATCCAAGTATTGCAACTCAAGAAATTAATGATAATACCATTTCCATAATTGAGAAAATTGCAGAAATGCGTAATTGCGATGGATATCTAATGTTTAATTTGTATCCATTAAGAGCAACCAATATTGATTCAAATTTTCCAATAGAAGCAAATCAAGAAATGCACCAAGAAAATAAAAAGGTCATAGAAAAATTAATAGCCGATAATTCTCAAATAGTAGCTGCTTGGGGAACTCATATTTGTGACAGAAAATATTTTATAGACTGTTTGGTGGAAATAGATAATATTGTGAAAAAGCACAACGCTAAATGGATATGTCTAAAAAAGACTAAACTTGGTCACCCGCATCACCCAACAAGGTTGGCGTATGAAGAAATGACTTTTGAAGAATTTAACATTCAAGAATATATTGGCTTACTAAGATGAGCAAAAACAGGCAGAGGAAACTCTGCCTGTTTTGCTTTATATAGCTACGATCTTTGAAC
>JAZUGZ010000183.1:0-6518 GCA_045641425.1 Candidatus Fimenecus sp. | reverse complement strand
CTGCGGCAAGTGAACCGCTTTTAATTGTCTCTTTATAAGAAAAACCCGGCTCACGAAAATGCACATGCACATCGCAAAAGCCGGGAAAAGCAACATAATTTTTAGAAGCAAGGTCAGCAACATCGCCGTTAGAAAATACGGCGTCGGAGAGTGAGTCAAGCATATAAAGTTTAATGTTCCCTTTAACTTGCATTTTTAAGCCCTCCTACAAAAAATACCTTACCGAAAAGCCGGTAAGGTACAAGTACACACTTAAAGACATGGTACCACATTGCACCACGAAAAACATATTACTCAATCTTGCCGACATCTCTGTATCGAATTAAAGATTTATATCTTCAAAATTATAACATTTTGATAGTATACTGTCAACAGATTTTTGAACTTTTTTTGAAAATCTTGTCAAAAAGATTTACTTAATTATTTTATAAACAAGTGGAATTTCTTTCGGCTCATTTCTTGAGATTTTGTACCCCATTTTGAACTTCTTTTCAGCATCTTTAATTGAAGATTTATTATTAGTATAAAGCGTAGCAATTCTGTCGCCTTTTGAAACTTTATCTCCAGTTTTTTTGTAAATTTTAATGCCTGCTGAAAAGTCGATTTTATCTTCAAGAGAAGCTCTACCAGCACCAAGAATTACACTTGAAAGACCGATTTCTTCAGTACACATTTCGTAAATATAACCGTCACTGTCAGCTAAAACATCATAAGTGTATTTAGCTTTAGGGAAAAGCTCTGAGTTTTCAATATATGATACATCTCCGCCTTGTGCGCTAATCCATTCTTTCATTTTCTCAAATGCTTTGCCACTATCTAAAGCATCAATTACTTGCTTTTCGGCTTCAGCTTCTGAAATATTGTTAACAAGCGACACCATTTGTGTTGCAAGGGCTATGCAAACCTCTCTTAAATCGTTTTTTACTTCGCCTTTGAGAATTTTTATAGCTTCAATTACTTCAAGTGAGTTACCAATAGCAGTACCAAGAGGTCTATCCATATCAGTAATAAGTGCCGCCATATTTCTACCGCAACTTTTACCAATTTTTACCATATCTTTTGCGAGTATTTCAGCATCTTCAGGAGTTTTCATAAATGCACCGCTACCACAAGTAACGTCAAGCACGATATTGTGTGAACCGGAAGCAATTTTTTTACTCATAACACTTGAAGTTATAAGCGGAATACTATCAACAGTAGCAGTAACATCACGAAGAGCATAAAGCTTTTTGTCAGCTGGAGTTAAATTAGCACTTTGACCGATAATTGCAACTCCTACTTTTTTAACTTGCTCAATAAATTCGTCAGTACTTAAAGTTGTTCTGTACCCTGGAATTGACTCTAATTTGTCAACTGTACCGCCAGTATGACCAAGTCCACGACCAGACATTTTAGTAACTTTACCACCAAGACAAGCCACAATTGGCGAAATAATCAAACTAGTCTTATCCCCTACGCCACCAGTTGAATGCTTATCAACTGAGCTTTCACCAAACATTGATAGGTCGAGCGAATCGCCTGATTCAGCCATAGCTTTAGTAAGAGTTACAGTTTCTTTTTCGGTCATACCATTAAAGAAAATTGCCATACACAAAGCAGAAGCGTGATAATCTTCAATTGTTCCTTTAGTATATCCATCAATAAAGAATTTGATTTGGTCATCTCTTAATTCTTTACCATCTCGTTTATACTGAATAATATCATACATTCTCATAATATCACCTACTTAAACTACTCTTACTAAATGAATTTGGTAAAAGATTAGCTAATTTGTACTCATTATATTCGCCATTTTCATTAACTACTAAAACAATAAAGTCACTATCACAAAATTCGGTCATAACTTGCCTACAAACACCACAAGGCAAAAAGTCAGAAGACACATTTTCGCCTTTGCCACCTGCAACAGCTATCATTGATAATTTGTTTTTGCCTTCACTAATCGCCTTAAAAATTGCAACTCTCTCGGCACAAACTGTTGGTGAATATGAAGCATTTTCAATATTACAGCCAGTAAAAACATCACCACTATCTGTTAAGAGTGCCGCACCAACTTTAAAACCTGAATATGGCGCATAGGCTTTTGTTTTTGCTTTTACAGCTAAATTGCAAAGTTCAAGTTTTGTCATAAAATCACCATAAAATATCTTTAATGTGGCTTTTGCCAACAGTTTCAAAATCCACCTCTAAATATTCAGCAATAGTAGCGGAAATGTCAGCATAAGTCTGTCTTGTACCAAGGTTTACTGGCTTAATATTTTTACCATAAATAATTAGTGGTACATATTCTCTTGAATGGTCTGTGCTTTTGTCCCCAGGGTCGCAACCGTGGTCGGCAGTAATCATTAAAATGTCATCTTCTTGCATTTTTTCTGTAAACTTTGGAAGCCAATTGTCAAACTCTGAAAAAGCCTTTGCATATCCGTCAATGTCTTGTCTATGGCCATAAAGCATGTCAAAATCAACTAAATTTGTAAAACAAAGACCATTAAAATCCTTTTCGAGTGTCTCTAATGTCTTTTGCATACCTTCGGTATTACTGTGAGTAAAAACGTGTTCAGTTATACCAGCACCTGCAAAAATATCATAAATTTTGCCTATTGCATAAACATCTTTATTCGCATTTTTAATAGCATCTAAAACAGTTTCTTTAGGTGGTTCGAGTGAAAAATCGTGTCTATTTGCTGTTCGTTTATACTCGCCATTTTCTGTAATAAACGGTCTTGCAATTACCCTACCAACTGCATGTTCACCAGTAAGAATTTTACGAGCAATTCGACAGTATTCATAAAGTTTTTCTAAAGGAACAACATCTTCATGAGCGGCAATTTGAAATACACTATCAGCAGAAGTATAAACAATTAAATCGCCAGTTTTTATGTGTTCTTCGCCATAATCTTTTATGACTTCAGTACCTGAATAAGGCTTATTGCAAAGAACACCCCTTTGAGTTTCTTTAGAAAATTTGTCTAAAATCTGTTTCGGAAAGCCATTTGGGTAAGTTGGCATTGGTTTTTCGCTGATTATACCAGCAATTTCCCAATGGCCAATTGTTGTGTCTTTACCCATTGACATTTCTGTTAATCTTCCAACAGTTGCAGTTGGATTTTTTACTTTTCCGATGTATTCGCAACCGTCAATGTTGCCAAGTCCCATTTTTCTTGTATTTTCACAAGTAAAATAAGGCGAATTCGATATTCTTTTTAATGTATTACAGTCCTTGTCATTAAACTTGTAAGCATCAGGCATTTCGCCAATGCCACAAGAGTCAAGAACAATTAAAAATACTCGTTTAGCCATAGTAACACTTCTTTATAATAAGTTTTCTGCTTTTACTATCTTTACAATTCTGCTTGTGCCAAGTCTTGAAGCACCAAGTTCAATAAACTTTTCGGCATCTTCTATTGAAGAAATACCACCTGCTGCTTTAATTTTAACATGTGGCTCAACATATTGGGCAAAGATTTTAATATCATCAAAAGTAGCACCTGAAGTCGAAAATCCAGTTGATGTTTTAATATAATCTGCACCAGATTTTGAAACGATTTCGCACATTTTTATTTTTTCATCATCAGTCAAAAGACAAGTTTCAATAATTACTTTTAGAAGCTTTCCATTACATGCCTTTTTAATAGCTTTTATTTCATTTAATAATTCATTATATTTTTTATCTTTAAGTAGGCCAATGTTGATTACCATATCAATTTCATCAGCACCATTTTTTACTGCATCGGAAGTTTCAAAGCACTTTGTTTCAGTAGTTGAGTAACCATTAGGGAACCCAATTACAGTACAAATTGCAAGACTATCGCCAACATATTCCTTTGCCTTTTTTACAAAAGAAGCAGGAATACAAACAGAAGCCGTTTTGTATTTCATTCCATCATCACAAATAGCCTTAATCTCATTCCAAGTAGCAGTTTGTGAAAGTAAAGTGTGGTCGCACATTGAAAGTATATCTTGAATATTCATATTATCACCTATTTTTTAGATATTAAAATCATTATATCACTGCAAAGCACAATAATCAACAAAAAGAAAAACAGCGTACAAAGTTTGTACGCTGTAACAATATTAAATGTAATTTTTATTATTTAATAATTGATTCGCCATTCATTTCTGCTGGTTTTTCTATGCCCATAATTTTAAGCATTGTAGGAGCAATATCGCAAAGTTTACCACCCTCACGAAGCTCACATGGATAATCGGCTACGATAAATGGAACTGGGTTTGTTGTATGAGCAGTAAATGGAGAACCATCTTCTTCATACATCTTATCAGCATTACCGTGGTCAGCTGTAATTAGGAGAGCACCACCCATTTCGTGTACTGCTTCGTAAAGAGTACCAACACAAGTGTCAACTGCCTCAACTGCCTTAACTGCTGCCTCAAACACACCAGTATGGCCAACCATATCACAGTTAGCAAAGTTAAGAATAATTACATCATATTTACCACTTCTAACTGCTTCATTAACCTTTTCTGAAACTTCGTAAGCACTCATTTCAGGCTTTAAGTCATAAGTTGCAACTTTTGGAGAAGCAACGAGAATTCTATCTTCACCCTCATATTGCTTTTCAACGCCACCATTAAAGAAGAATGTTACATGAGCATATTTCTCAGTTTCAGCAATACGAAGCTGAGTTTTACCAAGAGTTGACATATACTCACCAAAAGTATTGTCAAGAGTCTGTGGCTTAAATGCAATATTAACATTTGGCATTGTTGCATCATATTGAGTAAAGCAAACAAAGTTTACTGGGAACATTTCTCTTTCGAATCCCTTAAATTCAGAGTCAACAAATGTTCTTGTAATCTCTCTTGCTCTGTCAGGACGGAAGTTAAAGAATACGATTGAGTCATTAGCAGAAATTGGCTTTGCACCGTCAACAACTGTTGGAATAACAAATTCGTCTGTTAAATTCTTGCCAGTTTCGTCAATAGTTTCATAAGACTTTTTAATAGCACAAACTGGGCATTCACAATGAATTCCCTCGCCCTTAACCATTGCGTCATAAGCCTTTTGAACTCTATCCCAGTTAGTATCACGGTCCATAGCGTAGTATCTACCCATAACAGTAGCAACTTTACCAACGCCGATTTCTTCGAGCTTGTCCATAGCTTCTTTTACATAATCAGCACCAGAAGCTGGTGGAACATCACGACCGTCAAGGAAGCAATGAAGATAAACATCTTTAACGCCCATCTTCTTAGCAAGTTCCATAACACCGTACATGTGAGTATTGTGGCTATGAACGCCACCGTCACTCATAAGGCCCATTACGTGAAGAGCAGAATTATTCTTTAAGCAATTTTCCATTGCATCAACAAGAGCTTCATTCTGGAAGAAATCACCGTCTTGAATTGATTTTGTAATTCTTGTAAGCTCTTGGTAAACAACTCGGCCAGCACCAATGTTTGTATGACCAACTTCAGAGTTACCCATTTGGCCATCAGGAAGACCAACGTCCATTCCTGAAGCACCAATATAAGTCATTGGGAAATCAGCCATTAACTTATCAAGGTTTGGAGTTTTAGCAGTAACAATTGCGTTACCATAATCAGACGGGTTTTTGCCAAAACCGTCCATAATACATAAAACAACAGGTTTTTTCATATTTTCACCTTTAATTTATTTCTTATTTAGAAGCAGCTTTAACGATGATTGAGAAGTCTTCAGCTTTAAGTGAAGCACCACCAATAAGACCACCGTCAACATTTACTTTTGATGTAAGTTCATCAGCATTCTTAGCGTTCATTGAACCGCCGTACTGAACTGTAACTGTTTCAGCAACATCAGCACCATAAGCTTCAGCAATAGCAGCACGAACAAATCCGTTACCTTCATCAGCCTGGTCAGCAGTTGCTGTAACACCTGTACCAATTGCCCAAACTGGCTCATAAGCGATAATAACATTCTTAAGCTGTTCAGCAGTTACATTTGTAAGAGCCATCTTTGTTTGATATTTAAGAAGAGTTTCTGTATAACCGAGTTCTCTCTGTTCAAGTGTTTCGCCAACGCAAACAATAGCTGTAAAACCAGCGTTTACAGCTGCGAGAGTACGAAGGTTAACTGTCTGATCTGTTTCACCGAAGTACTGTCTTCTTTCGCTGTGGCCAATAACTACATATTCAACGCCTGCTTCTTTAAGCATATCAGCTGAAACTTCGCCTGTGTAAGCACCTGATGCCTTGAAGTGAATGTTTTCAGCACCGATTTTAATGTTTGAACCCTTAGCTGCTTCAACTGCTGCTGGGATATCTATAAATGGAACGCAAAGTACAACATCACAATCAGCATCTGCTACAAGTGGTTTCATTTCGTTAATAAGAGCTGTTGTTTCAGAAGGTGTTTTGTTCATTTTCCAGTTACCTGCGATAACTGCTTTTCTAACTGACTTTTTCATTATTATTTTCTCCTATCATAAATTAGCAGGCAAGCTTTAGCTTACCTGCATAAATTAAATTATTTCTTTTCGTTAAGAGCTGCAATACCAGGAAGTTCTTTACCTTCAAGG
>JAZUGZ010000182.1:0-3703 GCA_045641425.1 Candidatus Fimenecus sp. | reverse complement strand
TTATCGACGAGGGCAAAAGTGTTCCTTTTACATCAAACCTTTTAGTAGATGCAGAAGCAATCAAAACTGCTATTGAAGACATCAGACTTAATATGCCTGACGAACTTATGCAGGCAAGAAAAATTGCTTCAGAGCGTAAAGAAATTCTTGCAAGCGCACAAACAAACGCTGACGACATTATCGAAAAAGCACACCTTAGAGCTAAAGAGATAATTTCAGAAGATGAAATCCCACGGGGTGCTGAAGCAAATGCAGCTGAAATTATGCAGCAAGCAAGACAGCAGGCAAACGAAATCGTTGAGCAGGCAAGAGCATCTGCAACTGAGCTTACAGAACAGGCAAAGAACTGGTCAAGAGAAATGCGTCAGAGTGCAAGTGACTATGTTGAAAACATTGTTGCAATGGCAGACGAAACTCTTACAACATCAGTTAACGAAATTCGTCGTGCGCGTCAACAGCTTCGTGCAGCTTCACAGTCAAAGCGTATTGACGAGTAATTTTATATTCATTAAAAACCACCTCGTAGCATATTTATTATAAAAATGTGTTCGAGGTGTTTTTATGTTCATCTATACTGTAAAATCAAAACAGATAAGAGCAATTCTCATTATGCTCTTTGTGGTGCTAACAACCGCTGTGCTTGTGTTTTTGTCAAAAGATAGTGAAAATGTGTCACAGGATACAAGCATTTCTTATAAAGCGGGTAGCCACAGCGAGCGTATGAGCTTTATTTCACAGTTCGGCTGGGAGGTATCCGAAGAGCCAACCGAAGTTCGTGAGGTTATTATTCCTGAAGAGTTTGACGAAGTTTATTCGGGTTATAATGACATTCAAATTGCTCAAGGTCTTGATTTAACAACATTTCGTGGAATAAGAGTAAAACGCTGGACTTATTCAGTGAAAAATTATGCAGGCTATGAAAGTAACGATTGCATTCGCATTAACCTACTAATTTATGAAGGCAAGGTTATTGGCGGTGATGTTTGCTCGTTGGAGCTTGACGGATTTATGCACGGCTTTCAAAAACCAAACTCATAAGAGGTATTATGGAAAGACTTGACAAAATTCTTGCACAGCAAGGCTCATCTTCAAGAAAAGATGTTAAGGAAATGATAAAAAAGGGCAGAGTGGCTATAAATGGAGTTGTAGTAAAAGACTCATCTGTCAAAATAAGTGAGAGCGATACTGTTTCTCTTGATGGTAAACCATTGTCACTTAAAACTCATATTTACTTAATGCTTAATAAACCGCAGGGCGTTGTTTCTGCAAGCGAGTCAGACTCTGACACAACAGTGGTTGATTTAGTACCTGACGAATTTTTCCGTCAAGGTCTTTTTCCTGCTGGTCGTCTTGACAAGGACACAGTTGGCTTTGTGCTTATTACTGATGATGGCGACTTTGCACATAGAATTTTGTCACCTAAAAACCATATTGTTAAAACCTATGAAGCAAGACTTGCCGAACATCTTTCAAAAGAGGACAAACAAAGGCTTCAAAATGGTATTACACTTTTAGACGGGACAACCCTTAAAGAGTCAAGGGTGGAAATTTTAGAAGATAGCGAAACCCCACTAGTTAAAATTCAAATTTGTGAAGGTAAATACCACCAAATTAAAAGAATGTTTGCCGCAACTGGTAATAAAGTCGTTTATCTTAAACGCACAGCAATGGGAAATTTGCCGTTAGACAGTGAACTTTCCGAAGGAAAATGTCGAGAAATAACCCCTAAAGAGCTTTCACAAATAGAAAATGGAAAATTCTTTAGTGATTTTGAACAATAAAAAAATAGCTAAAATAAGGCTCGAATTTGCTTGGTTTGACTAAAAATCGAGTCTTTTTTTGTGGAAAATGATAGGAAAAATTGAAAAAATTCAAAAAATTGCTTGCAAAATCGCAATTTATTGTGTAAAATACATAGTATTGTAATTGTATTTTTGCATAAAAGCAAAAAATTGGGGGTCATCTTAATGTCAAACAGATTGTTCCAAGGCACTCTGCATCAAATGGTTGAGGTAATTGACAGAACCTTCGGCGTTATTGATGAAACAGGTACTGTAATTTCTTGCAGTGAGCTTGGCCGTATTGGTGAAATTCAATCACATGCCGTTTCTGATGTTTTTGCATCAGCAGATATTGTAACATCTGACGGTTATACTTACAAAGCATTTGGTGCTCACATGCACCCTGAATATGCAGTCTTTGTTGAAGGGGACGATGACATTGCAGCACGTTATGTTGCAGTTCTTTCAGTTTCACTTTCAACTATTAAACAGTATTATGATGAAAAATACGACCGTGGCAACTTTATTAAGAATGTAATCCTTGATAATATTCTTCCAGGTGACATTTACATTAAAGCTCGTGAGCTTCGTTTCAATAATGACGCTACAAGAGTTGTTCTTTTAATTAGAATTACAGAGCATAATGATGTTTCTGTTTTCGACATTATTCAGGACCTTTTCCCAGACAAAACAAAGGACTTTGTTATTAATATCAACGAAACTGACATTGCTCTTGTTAAAGAGGTTAAGCCAGGCATTGAAGCAAAAGACCTTGAAAAGCTTGCTCGTTCAATTGCTGACTCACTTGGTACTGAATATTACACACGCGTACTCGTTGGTATCGGTACAACAATTGACAGCATTAAAGATTTAGCACGCTCATTCCGTGAAGCTCAGGTTTCACTTGAAGTTGGTAAGGTTTTCGACACTGAAAAAACAATCGTTAGCTATGACAATCTTGGTATTGCTCGTCTTATTTATCAGCTTCCTACAACACTTTGCGAAATGTTCCTTAAAGAAATCTTTAAGCGTGGCTCAATTGAAAGCCTTGACCACGAAACTCTTTTCACAATTCAAAAATTCTTTGAAAATAACCTTAACGTTTCTGAAACTACAAGAAAGCTTTTTGTTCACAGAAACACACTCGTTTACAGACTTGAAAAAATTAAAAAGCTTACAGGACTTGACCTTCGTGAGTTTGACGATGCAATTGTTTTCAAAGTTGCACTTATGGTTAAAAAATACCTTGATTCAAACCCTGTTAAGTATTAAGAAAAATATTCCGAGAGCCGATTTTATGTCGGCTCTTTTATTTTGTGTATATATTGTATATAAATGCGACACCCTTTTGTGAAAAGTGACGATAAATGTAAACTTTTTATAAAAATCGTTACAAACACAATATTTTGTGGTATAATGCTATTTAATAATAGTTATAATGTGTAACTATGTAAATTTTATCCATATTAAGAAGAGGTATTAGTTGTGATAGAGTTTAATAATGTATCAAAAACTTATGACAACGGAACTGCCGCACTCAAAAACGTTTCCATTAAAATAAATGATGGCGAATTTGTTTTTGTTGTCGGAGCTTCAGGCGCAGGTAAAAGTACATTTTTGAAAATTATCATGCGTGAGCAAGTACCAAATTCAGGTACTGTTGTCATTAATGATTATAATCTTAATAAAATTAAAAAGCGTGATATTCCAAAATTCCGCAGAACAATGGGAATTGTGTTCCAAGACTTCCGCTTAATTCCAAATATGTCGGTTTACGATAATGTAGCATTCGCAATGCGTGTTATTGGTGCCAAGGAAAAAGAGATTAGCAAACGCGTTCCTTATGTTTTAAGCCTTGTTGGTCTTACTTCAAAGGCTCGCCAGTTCCCAAATCAGCTTTCTGGTGGCGAGCAACAGCGTGT
>JAZUGZ010000181.1:0-7877 GCA_045641425.1 Candidatus Fimenecus sp. | reverse complement strand
GTCAATATTTTCAATTGCACTATTTACTCTTTCACGCTCAATTTCACTTAAATCTTCATTTGACTTTTCAACAAGAACTTTATGAAAACGGCTGTAAAACTCATTGGCAGCAGCCTTGGTAAAGGTAATTGCACAAATTTTTCTTACATCAATACCGCCTAAAACCATTGCTGTCATTCGCTTAACAAGTGAAAATGTTTTACCGCTACCAGCACCAGCTTCCACAAAGAAGTTATGTGAAATATCAGTTGTTATTTTCTCTCTGGAGATTTTATCAAGTTCTAAATAATTAGTCATTATTCTGCCACCTCCAAAGTAATTGAGTTCTTTTCACAAACAGAGCTAAAGTCACAATATTTACAGCTTTCTTCATTACAATAAAAAGTGCCATTATCAATATTTGACTTTAATTCTTCTAATTTATTGTTCACATACTGTTTTACGCTGTCAGTATATTCACACTCAACTGTAACACCCTTTTTAACATATCGGTACTCACATTTTGACACTTTGCATTTTAGATTTTGCTCTATCATAAACGCATAAAGAAGTGTTTGCATACACGACTGCGGGTCATTGTTAATATGTTTCACTCTATTGCCTGTTTTGAAATCGGCAATTTGAAGTGTACCATCAGAAAGCTTTTCGACTCTGTCGGGGTAGCCGTAAAGCAAAATGCCAGATGGATGAAGTGCTTCAATTTTCTTTTCTGCGGTTATTACTTGATTTTTAGGGTCAGTGTCAAAGGCTATTTCAAGTGTTTCTAAAAATTCGGTTTTTCTTGAATTTAACTCAAAGTCAAATTTTGTAGGTCTTGAAAGAATGAAGTCGTCAAATTTCCTTTCGCCTATTGTAAGAAATTCGTCTTTACTATAATTATTTTTAGCAAGAAGCTCCATCATTTCGTGTATAAGTGTGCCGAAATGATTGGCTGCCATAATTTCAAGGGGATTGTCCTCATCCCTTTTACTCATACCAAGAATATTTTGATAGTAAAACATTTTAGGGCAAGCAAGGTAATTTTCAATAGCTGACGGAGAAAATCTGTATTTCTTTTCAAAATCACGATTTGGATTTGAAGTAGAATTTCTTTCGCCAGTAACAGCTTCGCCGTTTATATAAGCCTTGCCAATTAAGCGATTTGTTCCTATTCTTTGCTCAAAGAATGCAACATTTTCAAGATGATTGTTAAAATCATCAACTGTTGATTTTTCGCCAAACTCTTTTTTATATATTTCAAAAAGAACTGATGACGGATTTGCTTCTTTCAAATCAGAAAAGCTATAATTTGAAAATGATAAATAAATTTGATTATTAAGAGCTGAAGAAAGAGTTAAAAGTGAATTAAAGTTATTTTTTTGATTACGAATATTATTTTCTGAAACGGGTACTGTTTGCTCATCCCCTAAAAGAAGATAGTCACTGTCAAGCACCAAGTAATTCTCAGTAGCTTTACCAGGGAAGTTGCTTGCAGAAAGCCCAACAACAAAAAGATTTTCACGAAGCGAAGCAACTGCCGAAGAGATTGCAGTAACATAAAGTGAACCTTCACGGCTGTTTTCAGAGCAAACTGTTTTGCTTAAAATTTCTGGAACAATTTCGCTAATATCAAAGCTACCTGAAATTTTTGTGTAAGCTTCAATTTCTTCATTTATAACCTTAATTGCTGAAGTGTCAATTCGCCCTGCTAAAGAGTCACGCACCTTTGAATATTTTTCAATTAAATAAACTGGTCCGTTTTCTAATTCTTCAGTAAGCTTTTTAGTGTATTCAAAAGTTTTTCTTACTCTATCTTTTATATAATCTTTGTCTATACGATCTATTGTTTCTTCAAATTTTTCAAGCTTTGATTTATTGCTTAATTTATCAAAAGAAATTTTAAGGCTACCTGCCATTTCAATTATTTTTTCAAGGTCACCATTTTCACACTCAATTTTTTCAATTAACCTTTTGCGGTTAAAGCTTTCACAAAAGATTATATTCCAAAGAGCGTCAATTCCGTTGTAACCAATTGTATTCCATTCGTTAATTGCCTTTAGAATAGCAGACGGATATGAATTTGAAATTGGCACACCTGCGCCAAAAGTTACAGGAATATTATGAGTCATACAAAGGTCATAAAAAAGCTGTGAATACTCTGAGCTATTGACAGTTGCAATAGTACAGCTGTCAAGAGGAATATTGTTTTCTAAAATTGTGCCAATAACATTTTCAATTTCATTTGATGCGCCATAAGCACTAACATAAGATTTAATTTTTAATGGCTGTTCTTCTTTTTTGAAAAGTTCAGGAAGTGACAAGGTTGTATATTCGCCATTTGAAACAGTTTCTAAAAGCTTATTTTCAAGCGGTGTTAAAGGATATTCTTTAAGCACAACTAAATTTGAATTTAATGGTTTTGAAAGAGAAATTGCTTTTCTAATAAGTGAAATTGTATCAATTTGATTTGACTTTGCAATGGCAGAAATATATCTTTGATAAATAGTTATTAACGCTAAATTCTTTTCAGGAAATTCCCCTGCCATAAGTAATGAAATATCGTCTTCACTATTAGGCAAAAGCATACGAACGCTCGAGAGCGTTGAAGCAATATTTTGAGCATCAGAAAAAGATGTAATCTTGAAATAATCAAGACCATCTAACAAAGATGCAATAATTGCAGGTTCTTCTTTTTTAGTTACAAACTCTTCTGTAATGGAAACACCGCTTCGCATTAAAGAAAGCTTTGCAAGGTCAACAGAGTTAACAACACGAAGGTTAAATGTATTAACCCCGTGGCGTGCTAAAGTTCTTAAAAGTTCTGTTGAATTAAGACTTGGCACATAAATAATTGTTTCAGCCATTTTAATTCCTCAATTTCAAAAAAATATATATTCATTATAAAACAAATGTATCAATAATACAAGTAAAAAGGCAAGGGCGACCTAAGTCGCCCAAAATGCCTTTTAATTATGCTGAAAAGCCTATTGTTATCTTTTTAGGTTTTTGAAGTTCTAATGGTGTTTCAATATCTTCAGCTTTGATTATTTTAACATCGTTACTTGTTACAGAGTCAAAATCCATTGAAAGAAGTCTTGAGGCTTGTGACATTTTAGCCTTTTCAATAATATTTCGAGCAAAACGACCATTACCAAAATCATTATTTTGACAAGCAACTGAGAAAATAATATTTAGCTTTTCAAGTGCTTCATCTTCAAGCTCTAAGCCTTTTGATGTTGCTATATATGATGAAATTTCGCAAAGCTCTTGGGCGTTATAATCGTCAAACGGAACGTGAAAAGCAATTCGAGAGTTAAGACCTGGGTTTTTAGCAATAAACTCTTTCATTTCATTTGGATAGCCAGCAAAAATTACGATTACATCATCACGATGATTTTCCATTTCTTGAACAATGGTGTTAATTGCTTCATCGCCAAATGAACCACTTCTATCAAGAAGTGAATATGCTTCATCAATAAAAAGCACGCCACCCTTTGCTTCTTCAAATTTTTTCTTGATTGTTGGGGCTGTCCAACCAACGAATTTACCAACCAAGTCAGCACGGCCAGTTTCAACCAAATGGCCAATAGACAAAATGCCATTATCACGCATTATCTGAGCAAAAAGTCGTGCAACAGTTGTTTTTGCTGTGCCTGGGTTACCTGTAAAAGACATGTGCATTGAAAAATTATCACTTTTCATACCTTTTTCGGCAAAAATTTTCTGTGCCTTATATGCTTTAATTGCACGGTCAATTACACTTTTTGCATTTTCAAGGCCAATCATATTTGAAAGCTCTTCATAGGCTGTGCCAGTTGGCTTTTTATTTTTAATACTATTTCGAAGTGCTGTGAACTCTTGGTACTGAGAGTAAATATTATTTTTAAGTCTATCATCAAACCAAAGGTTAAATGTTTGTTCAACATCAAATGCACGATATTTTTTATCACACATAAATTTTGAAAGCAACTCTTTTGTAGCAGTTACCCCTGCTTGTTTTGCTAATTTTTTTGCAAAATTTTGTGCCTTTTCCCCATTACCAAATGCCTCTTTTAATTCAACAAAGCTCATACTTGGTAAGTTTTCCAGCAACATTTTTTTCATTTTTATACATTCAAGGTCAAAGCAAATTATTGTTAACACGCTATTGCGATATTTAGAAGCAATTTCACACACTCCGCTAACAGCGTGCTTATTGGCCGTTAAAACATCACTATCAACATCATCAATTCCGCTACATTTAAGAACTATTGCACCGCCCATACTACTTTTATAAAGCTGTTCAAATGAGCGAATTTTACAAGCCTCTTCAGATGTAAGCTCAACAATATTATAACGCTGATTTTTAATTCTTCCGTTATCATAAAGTGCTTCTAAAATAGTTTCAAATGCCAAATTTTGAAGTGCCTTATCATCCATACTAAAAATGTAATGAACAGGGTGGCCTTTAGCTCTTTTATTTTTTGAGCCTTTGTAAATTCGGTCAAGCTCGTCTAAATAATCAGCATTATCAATAGCACCATCAAAGGATTTATAAAGAATTTCCTTTTGAGGTTTGCTAATTAGTCTTTCCTCATAATTCACACAACCTGGGTAGTTTGTTTGAGCAATATTATCAATACCGTATCTATCATAAATTTCAAAACGGTCAATATCATAACAACGCTCGGCACGTGCAAAAATATTTTTTACTGTTGCAAACGTTGTTTCTTTATAAGAAATATTTTTAACAGATATATTTACCTGCTTAAAGAATTTTGAAAAGTAATTATTGTTGATTTCTTCGTCAACAATTGCACCACAGGTAAGTGTGTCATCACGAATTCTGCTTATGGCATAATTGGCTTTAACTGTTGCATTTTGGTTATATTCAGTAAAAATGTCTGAAACCTGTTCTTCTCTTGAAGATACTGCTTCACGATCATAACGATCGTTTTTAGGAATAATTAAATTAGGGTCAGTAATAGTGCACTCAATAACAAAAAATCTCATTGTTTTTTCCTCCACATATCATTGTTACATTATATAAAATACCAAAATGCGTGTACTATTTTTAGTGCATAAAGCTAAATGGTGTACTGGTCATATTGCATTTTGTCTTGTTCAAGCCAAGTACCACTTAATTTGTCGGTATAAATATTTATTGAAAGATTTACAAGTCCGTGAATTGTTCTGCCAAGGGCCTTTCGCTCAACAGAAACACCATAAAGATTTTCTAATAACACTAAAATTTCTTGTTGCTTAAGATGATATCTACAATCAGAATAATCTCGCAAAATGAAATACACAAGAAGCGGTAGCATTGACTTTGTTGCATTTGAATTTCGCCTTGCAAACATTCGGTCAAGCTTGTCGTCATCTTCTAAAAACTCATATTTTGAAATTAGCTCTTGACGACGGCGCAAGGTGTTGTCGGTAACAGTAATGCTTATGCCTAACTTGTGCATAAGAAATGCCATTGCTAAAACTCTACCCTCATTGCGAATTATAATATTAGGTGCTTGAATCATCATTAACCCATACACCCTTTTAGCTCGTATTACAAGTTGATAATGGCACACACTCGCACCTACTCTTTTGACACATTGTTGCTTTAGGCCTTCAACATAATTATTATGAAATTGCCAATCTTCACTTGTTGGTCTAACGCTATGATATTTCGTTAAAAACGCCATATCATCGTCACTAATTTTTTTACCGTCCGAAAGATTTTTGCCAAGATTTTTAACAATTTCAAAGCACTCTATTTTTTCGACTATTTCGTCATTGCGTTCTTCATCGCATGGGGTTGTATCAAAATCACGAATATATGCATTCCAAATGTCAAACAGCTTTTGAGAATTAAGAATTTCTTTATTGTGTTCAGCATTAGCTGTTAACTTACCGCTAAATTCTGCAATTTGCTCAAGGCTTTTATAAAAATCTTCAAATTCATTGTCAAGGTCATAGCTTAAAATAAATTTTTTAGCATCAAAGGTGCATCTATAAGTTTTATCACTATTGTCGCCAATGTCATTGTACCAACCTGGAACATAAACAGTTCCTTTAGTTTCACTTGAAGTTTCTTTATAACTGGCTCTTTCTCTTATTAAGTCAATATAGTCAGTAGGCTCAATGTCATCTTCAAATCCAATATACTCTTCAATAAAATCTAACATATACTTTTTCCTCCTAAATTCAATGTGAGCATTATTATAGTAAAACTTATGTACTAAATTTGGTACAATGGTATAATATATCAATTCCTTTTATTTGTAAATAAGAAAATGTCCAATATTTTGGACAGTAAGAAAAAAAGCAACGCACCCAATTAGTGCGTTGCCCTTTTAATTAGTCATCGATTTCGTAAATAGGCGATTCGTTTGTCATTTGACCACTATAAATTTTATTGCCAACAACCTTGAACTGCGGAATGCCCGCGTGATCTCTACCAGGGTAAATATTGTTGCCAACGATTGTGTAAAGTGGAGTGCCCCCGTGATTAGCATAAATTCTATTGTCACGAATTTCATAAATTGGGGAGCCACCTGCACGGCCTTGATAAATTTTGTCACCATCAACTGTAAAAGCTGGTGGGCTTGAGCTTTCACGCCATTTTCTAATGTAAATCATAATTTCACCTCCAATGTAAATTTACCTTTCGGTATGCCCCTATTATAAAAATTGGAATGTACCAGATTTAGAACAAGCAGAGTTAAAAATAGAAAAGAAAAAAAATATTACAACATTTTTTTAACCGCTATGTTCCAAATTTAGTACACGAATGTGTTTATAATGAAAAGCAAGCATTGAGTGCCACGCAACAAGCTATGGCGACAGGCAAATAAAATTAGGAGAAAATGATAAATGATAGAAATTAAAGGCAAATACAACTCGGCAATAGTTTATACCGATATTTTAGAGCCAAATGCAAAGGGTCTTATTGAAGCGTTTTGCAATCAAAAAAGCTCTCAAGACAGCAAAATTCGTATTATGCCAGATGTTCACGCTGGCAAGGGTTGTACCATTGGCACAACTATAACTGTTACTGATAATGTTATTCCGAACATTGTTGGTGTTGACATAGGTTGTGGTGTGCTTGTTGTAAAGTTAAAAGAAAAAAGAATTGACCTACCTAAGCTTGACAGTTTTATAAACAAAAATATTCCTTTTGGTAGAGATTTACACGAAAGAGCCCACCGAAGTCACGGCAGACTTGATGTTTCCGACCTGCTTTGCTACAAAAAGGTTGACACAAAACGAGCCAAGGAGAGCATTGGCACACTGGGTGGCGGTAATCACTTTATTGAAGTAGATAAAGATGATGACGGAAATCTTTACCTTGTAATTCACACTGGTAGCCGAAATTTAGGGCTTCGAGTTGCAGAGTATTATCAAACCCTTGCTTACAAAGCATTAGGTGGTAGAAATCAAAATGAAATTCCATTTGAGCTTGCCTATTTAACAGGCGAAAATATGTTGGCATATCTTCACGATATGAAATTTATGCAGGCTTTTGCTGACCTTAACCGCACTGTAATTAAGGAGATTATTCTTGACGGAATGAAATTACACGAGGTAGATAGCTTTACAACTGTTCACAACTACATTGACACCGACAGCATGATTATTCGCAAGGGTGCTGTATCGGCTAAAAAGGGCGAAAGGCTAATTATACCTATGAACATGCGTGACGGAAGCTTAATTTGTACTGGTCTTGGTAATGAGAAATGGAATTTTAGCGCACCACACGGAGCCGGTAGGCTTATGAGCCGAACAGATGCATTTAACTCATTTACGCTCAATGCTTACAAAAAAGAAATGGAAGGAATTTTTACCACATCTGTTACTAAAAGCACTATTGATGAATCGCCAATGGTTTACAAGCCAATGGAAAGAATTGTTAATGATATTAGTGA
>JAZUGZ010000180.1:0-1631 GCA_045641425.1 Candidatus Fimenecus sp. | reverse complement strand
AGATGGTCAAGAAAATGATCAAGTCTTATGAAGACAATATGAAATAAGCTTTTCTAAGTCTGCAAAATGGCCCAGTGGGGAATACTCCGCTGGGCTCTAATTTTTATAGATTTTTTTGCAAAAAACTATTGGAAATCTCTACTATTTGTAGTATAATAAACGAAAGTATGTTTATTAATGGGGAGGTATGCGTTTTGGCATCAAAATATTCAGTGTCACTTCAAAAAATAATTACTGAACACGGCTATGAAACTTTATATTTACCGTGTGACGCATCTGAAATTTCCATAGTATCTCAGGAGGTTAACAGACCTGGCCTTTTACTTACAGGTCATGATGCTTATTTTGACCCTGCTCGAGTTCAATTTATTGGCCTTTCTGAAATGGAATACATCAAAAGTCTTCCAAAAGAAAAAATGCTTGAGCGAATTGAAGCTCTTACAAGTCAAAAGCCACCTGTAATTATTATTACAAGAAATTTCGATTTGCCAGACGGCTTTATTGAGCTTGCTGAAAAATACAAAGTTCCAGTTCTTAGAACTGCTGAATCAACTTCCAGCTGTATGGCCACAATGACTTACTTCCTTGGCACTCAACTTGCAGAAAGAATTACTCGCCACGGCGTTTTAGTTGAAGTTTATGGCGAAGGTGTTTTAATTGTTGGCGACAGTGGTGTTGGTAAAAGCGAAACTGCTGTGGAGCTTATTAAACGTGGACATCGTCTTATTGCTGATGATGCTGTTGAAATTCGTAAAGCATCTTCAAAAACACTTGTAGGTTCTGCACCTGATAATATTCGCCACTTTATTGAGCTTCGTGGTATTGGCATTATCAATGCAAGAAGACTTTTTGGTATGGGTGCTGTTAAGCTTACTGAAAAAATCAATATGGTTGTTCAACTTGAGCCTTGGGACCCTGAAAAGGTATATGACAGAATGGGGCTTGATAATGAATACATAGAGATTATGGACATTAAAGTTCCACTTACAGTGGTTCCTGTTAAACCTGGTCGTAACCTTGCAGTTATTATTGAATGTGCTGCAATGAATAATAGACAGAAGAAGATGGGCTATAATGCAGCTCGTGAGCTTCTTCATCACCTTGGTATGGATGACGATTATCAGCCAAATGCACAAGAAATTGACATTTGGCAGAATTATTAATAAAAGGAGAAATTATTATGTATAGAATTGGCGTTGACCTTGGCGGTACAAATATTGTTGCTGGTGTAGTTGATGAAAACTACCATATCATTGGCAGAGGTTCAGTTAAAACAAGAACTCCAAGACCTACTGACGATATTATTAACGATATTAAAGAAGCAATAAGACTTTCAGTTAAAAATGCAAATATTGACTGGTCAGAAGTAAAATGTATCGGTATCGGTACTCCTGGTACTGTTAACATTAAACAGGGTATTATTGAATACTCAAATAACCTTGATTTTGACAATGTTCCTATTAAACAAATTATGGAGGATGAATTTCACCTTCCTGCATATATTGAAAATGACGCTAACTGTGCAGCTTTAGGCGAAGCTATTGCCGGCGCTGGTCATGGTGTTGACGACTTTATGGCAATTACTCTTGGTACTGGCGTTGGCGCTGGTATCGTTATTGATGGTAAACTTG
>JAZUGZ010000179.1:0-3748 GCA_045641425.1 Candidatus Fimenecus sp. | reverse complement strand
TGAAAGAAACGCTGACGGACTTAACTTCCTTGCTGGCAAAACAATGGATTTCGTTAACCGCAAGGCTTACGAGGGTACAATTTTAGCTCACGTTGACGGTGGCGTTCCTAACATTTGCATTGAAGTACCAAAGATGGACGCTTACAACTTTGGCTATCTCGTTTACTTCTTTGAAAAGGCTTGTGCAATTTCTGGTTATGTTCTTGGCGTTAATCCATTCAACCAGCCAGGTGTTGAAAGCTATAAGAAAAATATGTTTGCTTTACTTGGTAAACCAGGTTATGAAGCACAACAGGCAGAGCTTCTTGCTCGTCTTGGTTAATAAAATAAGGCATTTGCCCGTTAGCAATAACGGTATTATAATATATAGGAGGAGATAATATGATTTCTCTTATTATCGGACACAAAGGAACAGGAAAAACAAAGATTCTCGTTGACAAGGTTAATGACGCAGTTCATAACTCAAACGGTAACGTTGTTTGCGTTGAGAAAGAAACAAAACTTACTTATGACGTAAACTACCGTGCAAGACTTATTGCAACTGACACATTCTCAGTTACTGGTTATGATGCATTCTACGGCTTCCTTAGCGGTATTTGCGCTGGCGACCACGACATCACAGATCTTTTTGTTGATGCAACATTTAGAATTGCAGCAAACCGTGAAGGCGATGCACTTTGCGCATTCCTTAAGAAAGTAGCAACACTTTCAGAAATTTCTGACACTCAGTTTACATTCACAATTTCTGCTGATGAAGACGCTATCCCAGCTGAAATTTTCGACTTCTGCAACAGAATTAACTGAAAAAGAGTTTAGAGATTGCGGTTGCTTTTTAGCAGCCGCTTTTTCTTTGCTAAAAAAATGCAAATAAGTTATTGACAAATTGGCAATATAAATATATAATATTTTAGCGTCACAAGGAGCGAATTATGCAAGTTTCATTAGAACAGATTTTTAATATTGAGGGAAGCGTAAAAGAATTTTACTATTCTTTTACACCTGACTTTTCACTTTCTGATGACTTTTGTCTTACTTCTCCTGTAAGCTTTAAGGGTAAAGTGGTTAACACCGCTGGTATTGTTACTCTCAAAGGACAGGCTAAGTTCACAGCTGCTGTAATGTGTAGCCGCTGTGCTGAGGAGTTTTCAAAGACATTTGAAGTTTCAGTTGAGCACACGCTCGTTTCTGAACTTAATGACGAAGATAATGACGAGTTTTACCTTGTTGAAAACAAGCAACTCGACCTTGATGCTTTAATTTGCGAAGACACAGTTCTTTCACTTCCTTTTACATTTCTTTGTAAGGAAGACTGTAAAGGAATTTGTCCACAATGTGGTCAAAATCTTAATAATGGTGCTTGTGCTTGTAAAAAGCCGGTTGACCCACGTCTTGCAGCATTGTTAGATTTAGACCTTGACGATTAGTTAATAATTTTTAATTTTTATAAGGAGGTGCTGAAAATGGCAGTACCGAAGAGAAGAGTTTCAAAAGCAAGAAGAGACAAGAGACGTTCAAACGTTTGGAAGATGAATGCTCCAGAGCTTGTTAAGTGCCCAGAATGTGGTGCTTATAAAAGACCTCACAGAGTTTGCGGCGAATGTGGCAAATACAAGGGCAGACAGATCGTTGCTCTTAAAGAAGAGGCTTAATTTTCTTTCGAATTAAGACAAGGCGGAGAGGTAATTTCTTCCCCGCCTTTTAGTCGTGTCTAAAAAGAGGTGGTACTTTGTCTGTTACAATTAAAAGTGTAAAACGCTTCTCAAAATGTTCAATTTACGGTGTCAAAGCGGGGGACAAGCTCCTTAAAATTGACGGCAACGAAATAATGGACGTTCTTGACTATGATTTTTATATGATGGGCGACAAAGTAACACTTGAGTTTCTTTGCGGTGGTAAAACCAAAACTGTAAAAACCACAAGAGAAAAATGCGGACTCCAGTTTGAAACCTACCTTATGGATAGTCAGCAAGGCTGTAAAAACAAATGTGTTTTTTGCTTTATTGACCAGCTTCCAAAAGGTATGCGCAAAACGCTTTACTTTAAGGATGACGACTCACGTCTTTCGTTCCTTTTTGGCAATTACATTACTCTTACAAACATTTCAGAACACGAAATTGAGCGAATTATAAAAATGCACATAAGCCCAGTTAATGTTTCTGTGCATACAATGAACCCTGAACTTCGTGTTAAAATGATGAAAAACCCACACGCAGGGGAATGCCTTAAAATCTTAAAAAGATTTGCAGACGCAGGCATTCAAATGAATACCCAGTTAGTTCTTTGCCCAGGGCTTAATGACGGAGAAGAGCTTTTGTATTCACTTACAGAGCTTTCTAAAATGTACCCGTCAGTTGTAAGTATTGCGGCTGTTCCAGTTGGTCTTACAAAATATCGTGATGGCTTAGAAAAACTTACTTCATTTACTCCTGAAACTGCCGGTGCAGTAATTGACATTATGGAAAAGTTTGGCGAAGAGTTTAAGAAAGAACACGGCACACGCCTTTGCTTCCCAGCTGATGAATTTTACTTAAAAGCTGGAAGAGAACTTCCAAATGAAGACTTTTATGAAGATTATCCACAAATCGAAAATGGTGTCGGTATGTGGACTTCATTTAGAACAGAATTTTTAGATTATTTTGAGAATTTTGATAAATCTCAAGAAATAAAACCTAAAACAATTTCTATTGCAACGGGTATGGCGGCTTATCCGCTATTAAAAGAATTTGCAGAAGAGCTTATGAAAACCATTCCGCAAATAAAAGTTAATGTTTATGGGATTCGTAACGAGTTCTTCGGTGAAAGTATTACTGTTGCAGGGCTAATTACTGGTAAGGATTTAATAAATCAACTTGAAAATAAAGAACTTGGGAGTGCACTCTTAATTTCTTCAAATATGATAATCGGTTCTTATCAAGAAGAGAACGAAAATATCTTCCTTGATGATGTAACCCTTACAGAAGCTAAAGAAAAACTAAATGTAAATATAATTCCTGTTACAGAAAATGTAGCAGAAACAATGGAAAAAATATTGGAGGTGGAATAATGTCAAAACCTGTTGTTGCAGTTGTCGGCAGACCAAATGTCGGCAAATCTACACTTTTTAACAAACTTTGCGGTCAAAGACTCGCTATTGTTGACGACACTCCTGGCGTTACTCGTGACCGAATTTATGGCGATTGCGAGTGGCTCGGCTACGAAATGCTCCTTATTGATACTGGCGGTATTGAGCCTTATTCTGATGACATTATTTTAAGCCAAATGCGCCGTCAAGCACAACTTGCAATTGACAGCGCTGATGTTATAATTTTTGTTACAGATATTCGCACTGGCGTTGTCGCAACTGATGAAGAAGTTGCCTCAATGCTTCAAAAAAGCGGTAAGCCAATAGTTCTTTGCGTTAATAAATCGGACTCACTTGGCGACCCACCGGCAGAATTTTACGAGTTCTATAATTTAGGACTTGGCGACCCAATTCAGGTTTCTGCGGTTCACGGCCATGGTACTGGCGATTTACTTGACGAAGTGATTAAATATCTTCCTGAAGTTAAAGAAGATGAAGACGAAAGCGATACTGTTAAGGTTGCGGTTATTGGTAAACCAAATGCTGGTAAATCTTCACTTGTTAATAAAATTTCAGGCGAAGAGAGAATGATAGTTTCTGACATTGCGGGTACAACTCGTGATGCAACTGACACTCTCGTTGAAAATGAACATGGCTCGTTTGTGTTTATTGACACAGCAGGTCTTA
>JAZUGZ010000178.1:0-1662 GCA_045641425.1 Candidatus Fimenecus sp. | reverse complement strand
GCCACAATTATAATAATTATAAATGACGGCATTACAACGCCAAGAGTTGAACAAACCGCACCGAAAACTCCACCAGTTTGAGTGCCAACGAAAGTTGCCATATTTATTGCGAACGGACCAGGTGTACTTTCTGAAACTGCAACAAAGTTCATTAGCTCTTCGTTTGTCATCCAAGAGTGTGAAAGTGCCTCGGCTTGAATTAGTGGCAACATTGCATAGCCACCGCCAAATGTGAAAAGTCCTATTTTGAAAAAAGTTAGGAAAAGCTCAACGAAAATCATTCTGCCGCCCTCCTACTAATTATTAAGCTTGTGACAAGTCCAAATATTGCACAGCCAATAAGCACATAAATTACGCTGATTTTGAACAAGGCAACAAGTAAAAATGCTGCACCCATTACAATATAAGAAACGGCATTTTTAGGTACCTGTTTATACATTGAGTAAAGCCCTTTAATAATAAGTGCTAAAACGCCAGCACGAATACCATAAAAGGCATATTTAACAGGTTTTAAGTCGCTAAAGTTTTGAAGCAAATATGCAATAAGTGTAATAATTACAAATGATGGAAGCACAACACCAAGAGTTGAAAAAAATGCCCCAAAAAATCCCGCTACTTTGTAGCCAACAAAAGTAGCTGAGTTAATTGCAATAGGGCCGGGAGTACTCTCGGCAATTGCAATAATATCAAGAATATCGTCTTCGGTTATCCATTTTCTTTTTTCGGCTACTTCTTTTTGAATAAGTGGAATCATAGCGTACCCGCCACCAAAAGTAAACGCACCTATTTTGAAAAAGGTCAGAAACAAAAGACCAATTTTATAAAGTTTGCTATCTTTTTTCATAAGTTTCTCGCTTTCATATTACTAACTTTATTATATACAAATCCACAATATAAATCAACAATATTCGAGATTTGTATTGAAGTAACGACAAATATTTTATATAATAAACTTGGTGATTAAAATGGTAAAAGCAGTTTTATTTGATATTGACGACACGCTTCTTGACTTTAGCGAGGGTGCCAAATACGCTATGGAACAAAGCTTTATGAAATTCAATTTGAAATTTGAAGAGTTTATGTTCCCTATTTTTATTCACACAAACAATGAATATTGGCAAAAACTTGAAAGAAAAGAGATTACCAAAAACGAGCTTTACGGCCACCGTTGGTTTACAATATTCGATAAAATAGGAATTGAAAATGTTGACGGGTTCGAATTTGAACAGCATTTTAGATTTTATATTGAAAACAGCTTTCAAAAGGTTGAAGGTGCTGAAGAAATACTTAGGTATTTAGCACCTAAATACAAAATTTTTGCTGTTAGCAACGGCCCACATAATCAGCAAATCAATAGACTTGAAAATGCTAAACTTTTAGGGTATTTCACTGAAATATTCACATCAGAATTTATTGGATTTGAAAAGCCTAATAAAGAATTTTTTGATGCTTGTTTTGCTAAAATGCAAGACATTTTACCAAGCGAAGCCGTGCTTATTGGCGACTCACTTACAGCTGACATTTTAGGCGGAGTTAACTATAATATTCCTACAATTTGGTCTAATAGCAAAAATAAAAGTGCGCGTGAAGATATTACTCCAACGCACACTGTAAAATCACTTTTAGATATTAAAAATTACATATAAAACAAAAACCACTCCG
>JAZUGZ010000177.1:0-6339 GCA_045641425.1 Candidatus Fimenecus sp. | reverse complement strand
TCAAAAAAGGCAAAAAATAACCACCTACTAAATTCAGTAGGTGGTTCTTTTATGTAACTTAAATTATTCAGCAATCATAAGAGATTTTACAAGAGCTGTCATTTCAGGCTCATCCCAAATTACTGGAACTGGGTAAAGTGGGTTACCTTCTTTAAGAGCGCGCTCAACGATTGTAGGAACATCTTCTTCCTTAATCTGTGTGAAGCCCTTAGGAATGTTCATTCTCTCGTTCATTGCGTAAATTTCAGCAATGAAGTTCTTTGCCTTTTCTTCTACTGTTTGACCAGCAACACCGGCAATGTCAGCAAGTGAAGCGAGCTGTGGGTAAATAGCAGAACCAAATGCTTCAAGAACAACTGGAAGAATTACTGCGTTTGCAAGGCCGTGTGGAATACCATACTGACCGCCAAGGTTATGAGCAATAGCGTGAACATAACCAACATAAGCACGAGTAAATGCCATACCAGCATAGAATGAAGCGAGAAGCATATTGTTTCTTGCTTCAATGTTTTTACCGTCATTGTAAGCTGTTTCAAGGTTTGAGAAAATAAGCTTTGTTGCTTTTTCAGCATATTCCCTAGTAGAAGCAACATTGCTCTTACCAATGTAAGCTTCAACAGCGTGTGTAAGTGCGTCCATACCTGTTGTTGATGTAATGTGTGGTGGAAGACCTACTGTAAGCTCTGGGTCAAGTACTGCGTACTTAGGACGAAGTACTGGGTCGTTACAAGCGTTCTTTTCGTGTGTCTTTGGGTTTGAAACAACTGCTGCGAGTGTTGTTTCAGAACCAGTACCAGCTGTTGTAGGAACTGCGAAGAATGGTGGAAGCTTTTTCATAATCTTCATAACGCCACGCATTTTAACTACTGGCTGATTTGGTTTAACTACTCTTGCACCTGCAAGTTTAGCACAGTCCATTGGTGAACCGCCGCCAAATGCGATAATGCCTTCGCAACCATTGTCAACGTACATAGCTCTTGCTTCTTCGATGTTGTCGATTGATGGGTTTGGCTGAACACCATCATAAACTACGTAGCCAATACCTTCTTTTTCGAGTTCTTCATAAAGTCCGTTAGGAAGACCAAGACCTGTAAGGCCTTTATCTGTAACAACGAGAACCTTTTTAAGTCCTTTTTCCTTAATAAGTGCAGGAAGCTTTTTTACTGCACCAGGGCCTGTAAGAAGCTGAGGCTCTGACCAGTCAAGGCAGCACTGAAATAAGAAAAATACTTTCTGGTAAACTCTGCAAAATGCCTTTTCAAATGCTAACATTTTTAATCAACCCTTTCGTTGCTTTATAAAATATAATTTATTTTGAGCGGTCGAAAATCTCGACTGCTTTTTTACTGTCTAATTGTATTTGAGCAGAAAGCTCGTTTATATCCGCAAATTTCTTTTCATCACGAATAAACGAAATAAGCTCAACTTTAAGTGTGTCGCCATAAAGATTGCCGTCATAACCTAAAACAAAGGTTTCGCTAACTATTTCGCCATTGTCGTGAACAGTAGGCCTTACACCAAAGTTAGTGACAGCAGGGTAGTAAGAGCCGTTAATTAAAACCCTTGTAGCATAAACTCCAAAACGAAGCTTAATAAAGCTTTTAGGTATTTCTTGATTAGCGGTTGGGAACCCCCAACTTTTACCCTTACCTTTGCCGTGATTAACAGGAAATTCATAAGAAAACGGGCGACCAAGCATTTCGTTTGCCGTTTTAACATCGCCATTTTCAAGTAGCTTGCGAATACGAGTAGATGAAACAAGTTCATTTTGGAACAATGCATTTTCAGCTACTCTAAACATTATACCATAATTTTCACATAACTCAAACAAAATTTTAACATCGCCTGAAGAATTTTTGCCAAAGTGAAAATTCTCGCCACAAACAACGGCCTTAGCACCCAGCTCTTTTAAGAATAAAACAAAATCTTCAGGGGAGTAATCTTTAATTTTTTCAAATGAAACAGTAACCGGTAAAATGCCATTTTCTTCAAAAATCTTTACCTTTTCACTCTCGGTTAAAAGAAGTGGGGGGCATTTACCCGTTAAAACCTGTTGCGGATGCTTGTCAAACAAAAGCACCGCTGGGGTAAGTCCATCGTCTTGAAATTTTTTTGTTTCATCAAGCACTTTTTGATGCCCTTTGTGAATTCCGTCAAAGGTGCCAAGTGCTAATGCTAATTTATTCATTTGCCACAAACACCCTTTTCGGTTTGAGTAATTTGTTTTCGTTATCAATTTCGCCAAGTCCTAAAAATGAGCCGTTTGGCGAAAAAACTCTGTAAAATCCATCTGTGAAAACGCCGTGGATACGCTCAGTGTCAAGCTCGCCACCATTGTGAAAGCGCTTGCTTTGAGCTTCTGACACAGTAATAGCTTCGAAAGAAGCTAAAGCATCTTCAACTGGTAAAATGAAGCTTTCAATATCGCCAAGGTTAATATGTTCTTCAATTTCCTCTAAAGTAAGTGCTTTAGAAATAGGAAAACCATTTGCGCAAGTCCTACGAAGTGATGTAAGACAAGCACCTGTACCTAAACACTCGCCAATATCAAAAGCGAGCGAGCGAATGTATGTACCAGCCGAGCAAGTAACATCCATTGAAAACGAAGTGCCGTCAAAATCGTAAACCTTAAGCTCCTTAATAGTGATTTCTCGTGGCTCTCGCTCAATTTCAATACCTTTTCGTGCAAGGTCATAAAGGCGGACTCCATCTTTTTGAAGTGCCGAGTACATTGGTGGAATTTGCTTTGTCTTTCCTAAAAACTTTTCACATACTGCCAAAAGCTCGGCTTCGGTAATATTAACATCTTTTTGAGATAATACATTACCGGTAATGTCAAGGGTGTCGGTGCTTTTGCCAAGAAGCACTCTCGCAGTATATGACTTTTCACTTTCAGGAAGAAAATCAATAAAGCGCGTGCAGTGGCCAAGCATAATTACAAGCACACCTGTTGCCATTGGGTCAAGGGTGCCAGTATGCCCTGCTTTTTTTATGCCGAGAAGTCTTGACGCTTTCTTAACTGCGAAGAAAGACGAAATGCCCTCAGGTTTGTCAAGACAAATTATACCTGTCATTGAATTTCCGCCTCAATTTGCTTTAAGAGTGCCTGTTTAGTGTCGCCAAGTGAGCAAATAAACTCGCAACCAGCAGCTCTGTTGTGACCGCCACCACCAAATTTAGCACAGATTTTAGCCGCATCATAAGGCTCAACTGTGCGCATTGATACTTTGTAATGACCATTTTGCTTTTCACGAATTGTAATGCCGATTTCTACACCCTCAATTTTGCGTGGGAGTGAAGCAATACCGTCACACTCGCCCTCATTAGAGCTACTCTGTCTAAACATTTCTTGTGTTATGTGCATAATTGCACATTTGCCATTAAAGTGAGTTGTAACAGTAGAAAGTGCCATTTGTTCAAGCTTTAAGTAAGACATAGTTTTTGTTTCAAACATACGCCTGTTAACAAGTGCTGTGTCAGCACCTAATTCCATAAGTTTTGCGGCAATTCTATGTGTTTCAGGAGTAACATTTGTGAAAAGGAAACAACCAGTGTCAGTTGCCATACCACAATAAATACAAGTGGCAATTCCCTCATCAATTTCAACGCCCAATTCGTTAATTAAATTATAAATGTTTTCAGCATTTGCAGCGTTGTCACAAACAAACACATTCTCGGCATAATCGCGGTGTGAAAGGTGGTGGTCAATAGCCAAAACTACTCTGTCGCCATAAATACCATTAAACATTTCGCCAAGAAGCTTTCTGTCTGCAATATCAACTGCAATAATTGCTTCATATTTAATTTCTTTGTTTTCTATTCCGCTCCACAAAAATGAATACTTTTCAGGAATTTCATCGTTACAAACAACCTGTGACGGTTTGCCCATTTTCCCGAGCGCTCTTTTAAGTGCAAATGCACTGCCAAGCGTGTCGCCGTCTGGGCTTGCGTGAGTCAAAATAAGAAAACTGTTGTATTGGCCAATTATATTAGCACAATCTTTAAGAGTTACTCTCATTCTCTTCATCCTTTGCCATTGTATCGTGTAGCTTTTGGAATATATCCATACCATGCTCAACAGAGTCATCTGCTACGAAATTGAGTTCAGGAGTTTTACGAAGTCGAAGCTTTGCGCCCACCTCGTGACGAATAAGTCCTGTAGCATTTTTTAGACCTTTAACAGCCTCTTTTGCATCTTCAATTCCGCCCATTGAGCTGACGTAAACCTTTGCATAAGACAAATCAGAGCTTACGTCAACACGAACAACGGTTAAAATTTTATCTTTTACTCTTGGGTCTTTGAGTTCACGGATAATTGCCACGATTTCTCGTTTAATATCTTCCGCAACTCTGCTTGTTCGGTAACCTGCCATAAAGATACCTCTTAATCTCTGTATTCTTCAGTAATGAAGGCTTCAAGAATGTCGCCCTCTTTAATGTCGTTAAATTTCTCAAGGCCAATACCACATTCATAGCCTGTTGCAACTTCTTTAACGTCATCTTTGAAACGCTTAAGTGATGAAATAGCATCATCAATAATAACAATACCATCACGAACAACACGGATTCTTGCGTTTCTTGTAACCTTACCAGAAAGAACATAGCTACCAGCAATTGTGCCTGCTGATGAAAGCTTGAATACGCTTCTAACCTCAACTCGACCAAGCTCAACATCACGGTATTTAGGAGCAAGCATACCCTTAATAGCGTCTTCAATTTCTTCAATGCAGTCGTAAATAATACGATACATTCTCATATCAACGCCGTCACGCTCTGCAATTTCAGTTGCAACTGGGTCTGGGCGAACGTTAAAGCCTACAATAATAGCGTTTGAAGCGTTAGCAAGCATAACGTCTGATTCGTTAACTGCACCAACACCACCATGAATAACCTTAACTGCAACTTCTTCGTTAGTAAGCTTTTCAAGACTCTGTCTAACTGCTTCAACTGAACCTTGAACGTCAGCCTTAACAATAATGTTAAGAGTTTTGATTTCGCCAGCCTTAATTGTTGAGAAAAGGTTGTCAAGTGTAACCTTTTGATACTGGTTAAACTGTTCTTCTTTAGCTTCTTGACGTCTTTGTTCAACAAGCGCACGAGCAAGCTTTTCATCAGAAACAGCGTCAAATACATCGCCAGCTTGTGGAACTTCGTCAAGACCCATAATCTCAACTGGAACTGATGGGCCAGCTTCGTTAAGCTTTCTTCTCTTGTCGTCAACCATTACACGAACTCTACCAACTGCAGAGCCAGCAACGATTGTATCACTTGACTTAAGTGTACCATTTTGAACAAGAAGAGTAGCAACTGGGCCACGACCTTTGTCAAGGCGAGCTTCAATAACAATACCCTTAGCTGCTCTGTTAGGGTTAGCTTTAAGCTCTTTCATTTCAGCAACAAGAAGAATATTTTCAAGAAGCTTGTCAATATTCATATGAGTTTTAGCAGAAACAGGAACACAAATAACATCGCCGCCCCATTCTTCAGGAACAAGCTCGTATTCTGTAAGCTGCTGCATAATTCTGTCAACTGATGCGTCTGGTTTATCCATTTTGTTGATAGCAACAATAATTGAAACTTCAGCTGCCTTTGCGTGGTTAATAGCCTCAATAGTCTGTGGCATAATACCGTCATCAGCGGCAACAACTAAAACTGCAATATCAGTTGCCATTGCACCACGAGCACGCATTGAAGTGAATGCTTCGTGACCAGGTGTGTCAAGGAAAGTGATTTTCTGACCATTAAGGTCAACTCTGTAAGCACCAATGTGCTGTGTAATACCGCCAGCCTCTGTTTCAGTAACTGCTGTGTTACGAATAGCGTCAAGGATTGAAGTTTTACCGTGGTCAACGTGACCCATAACACAAACAACTGGGTCGCGTGGAAGAAGGTCTTCGTCAGCATCTTCAGAGTCGTCGATAATTCTTTCTTCAATGGTAACAACTACTTCGCGGTTAACCTTAGCACCAAGCTCAGTTGCTACAATTTCAGCTGTGTCGTAGTCAATAACATCGTTAATTGTTGACATTTGACCAAGCATAAAAAGCTTTTTAATAACTTCAGCGGCTGTCATTTTAAGGCGTGATGCAAGCTCGCCAACTGTAATTTCGTCGCCAACTGTAATAACTGGTGGCTTCTTTGCTCTTTCGGCTGCAATTCTCTTAAGGCGCTCTGCTTCTGTCTCTTTTTTACCACCGTGAGTACCCTGACGGCGATATTGCTGTGACTTCTGCTTAAGCTTCTGCTTCTTAACAAGGTTGTCAGAATTAGAATTGTTTGCAGGAGCAATATTTTCATATTTTTCGTTATATTTTTCAGCATCGAAAGAGTTAGCACGAG
>JAZUGZ010000176.1:0-4126 GCA_045641425.1 Candidatus Fimenecus sp. | reverse complement strand
AAAGATTTGTTAGGCTTGAAAGAAGTAAAATTTGACGAAAAACCAGAAGTTAGAACCCCAGAATTTTATATTAAAAGACCTTGTTTAAGAATTATTCGTGATGTAGCCGATGCTACCGAAAAAGTATTATTTTCAAAGGAGAGTGATTGATTATGTCTAAGGCTTATGCTTATTCCGAAGAAAATAATATAGTTATTGGTAATGAATCAGTAGAAAGAAAATTTATTACTGAAAACGACAAGCTCCGTACAGTTGAAATTATAAATAAATGTATTGGCGAAGGTCTTTCATTAAAGCTTTCAAGCTTTTCAGCTGAATTTTTTATTGGACTTAAAACCAAGGGCTTATTCCGTGACAAAATCGAGTTTTTATCGTCAAATGAGCTTACACTTAAAAATGTTAATATATTCAAAAACAGAATTGAATTTATTTTCAATCCTTATGCTATTTCGGGGGCGCGAATAAACTTTATTCTTAATTATGAAGTAGGGGAAGATAGCCCCTATATGACTAAATATATTGAATTGATAGTTGATGAGCAATATCAATCAAATGTTGTTATTGATTGCATCGACCTTGAACACCTTTGTTTTACAGAATGTGAAAAGCCTTGGTGCATTGGCGAGGTTGAAAAGGCTTATTTAAGCCCTTACCACAGCTCACTCGGTCAGCCTTTTTACATTAACGGAATGTTCTTCGCAAGCACATTTCCACTTGCTGACACAAACATAAAAGATGGCACAGCCTTTATTCGTTATTATAGCGGTAAGCGTTTTAATGAGCTTAATTTGCAGTGTGGAACAACTTATACAACTTGGAAAACGGTTTTAGGAGCATCTAATTCAACTGATTATGTGTCTGTTAAACGCGAGTTTTTAGAATATGTTCGTTCCATTTCAAGAAAAGTAATGCCAAGGATTCAATATAACTCTTGGTACGACCACATGCTCGACATAACCGATGAAAACATTACAAAATCCTTTATGGAAATTGAAGATGGTCTTTCCAAATCATTAGTAGAGCCAATTGATTCTTATGTTGTAGATGACGGATTTGTTGACTATAAAAATGATTTTTGGAGCTTTAATTCAAAATTCCCTAACGGATTTGATTATATTTCAAAATTGCCTAAAAAGTTCTCTTCAAACTTTGGTATGTGGATTGGCCCACGCGGTGGTTATAATGATGAAACAGGTCCATTTGGCAAACGAATGGAAAAGTCGGGCAAGGGCGGTTATAACAAAAAGTCAAATGATGTTTGTGTAGCAGATAAAAAATATATCAAAAATATTACTGAGTATTTTATTGATTCAATGTCACGCTATGATATTAACTATTGGAAGCTTGACGGCTTTCTTTTGAAGGCTTGCCCATCTAAAAATCATGGCCATATTACTGGCGGATTTAACGATATGTATGAGTACACTGAAATGTGGGAGAATTGGACAGACATATTCCGCAAAATGAGAATTCATCGTGAAACTAACGGCAAAGACCTTTGGATTAACCAAACAAGCTACTGTAATGCAAGTCCATTCTTTTTACAGTGGGCAGATTCTCTTTGGATGCAAAATAGTGCCGATGTTGGTATGGTTACCAAAACCGATAAAGGCGAAAAATTGTCAACTAATGATGTTGATAAGCTTTTAACCTATCGTGACGGCAGATATTACGACTTTTTTATAAAAAGAAAATATCAATTCCCACCAGAGTACCTTTATAATCACGACCCAATTTATGGTAATACTGCTAAAGTATCAATGACAGATGACGAATATCGTAAGTATTTGTTTATGATGGCAACAAGGGGCAATTATTTTTGGGAGCTTTACTATTCTTACAATATGTTAAATGCTTCAAAATGGGCAATAAATGCCGATTTAATAAGATTTGTAAAGAATAACGCAGATGTGCTTAAAAACTCTGTATTCATAGGCTCTGACCCAGTTAGCGGTAAAGTGTATGGTTATTCTGCTTGGAATGGTACTAGGGGCATAGTTTCACTTCGTAATCCGTCAACCCAACCACAAGAATTTACATTTGTTTTTGACAAAATTATGGGTTGTAATGAATTTGATGGCAAGGTTTATCGAGCTAACATTTATCCGTATTCACAAGATGTTGAAACAGAAACATATTGCTATGGCGAGTCAATTACAGTAACGCTTGAACCAAACGAAGTATGCGTAATGAAATTTACTGCTTTTGAAGAAAAAACGCCTAACTTAATTTATAGTAGGTTTGATTCTGAAAATGAATTATTGATTTTCTTTGACGATAGAGTATATTTAAGTGATGAAGACATTGTTTGTGATAATGAAATTTTGTCAGCTGAGTTGCTTTCAGATTACAGCACAGTTAAGGTAACATTCACTAAATATACAGAAAAAGCTTCGCTTTCACTTAAGGTTAAAAATGCTTTTTCTAATGAAACAACTGTAAATGTTAAGGCAACCAATTATCAAAGCTTTATTTGCAATGAAAATATAATTCCAAACGGACGAGATTTTACAATCTCATTTAATTTAAGTGAAATATTTAATGGTTCGTTGTTAAATACCAATGGGCTTTCGTTAAGCCTTTTTGATGGTGGGCTTTTATTAAAGCTATTAAATGAAAAATCAACTTTTGAAACCAGTGTTTCAGTAGGCGACGTTTTAACATTGGTTTGTGAGCCGAATTCACTTGTTAAGCTTTATAAAAATAAAGAGCTTTTAGGCTCAGTTTATTGTAAAACTTATGTGAATTCATTGCTCGGTCAAGAAATCGAATTTTCAAAAAACATTGAAAATGTAAAAATGCTTTCAAAGGCTATTAAATATACTGAAGTGGAGGGTAAATAATGAGCGATTTACACGAAAGATTATTAGCAAATACAAATGGCGAAGCAAATAGCGACAATATTATTACAATAGGCAAAATTCGTGTTACAGTTCTTCTTAACGGACTTATTAGAATTGAAAAAGGGGAGTTTACCGACCTTCCATCTCAAACAGTTTGGTTTAGAAATAGCGAAAAACAAAATTTCAATACTGAAACAAAAGGCGACACTCTTTTAATAGTAACTGAAAAAGCGAAATTTGCAGTTAATGTGTCAAATGGTAAATTTCTTTATTGTGTAATTGACGGAGTAAAGCAAAAGTATGATAAAGACCTTAATATGAAGGGTACTACTCGTACTTTAGACCAAACTTTTGGTGCCGTACCGCTTAAAGACGGAGTTTTGTCTGAAAATGGCGTTACAGTAATGGACGACAGCAAAACTTTACTCTTAAAGCCTGACGGCAAACTTGTTAGCAGAGCCAAAGGCTCAAGCGATAAATATGTTTTCGCATTCGGCAATGATAATCTTGCTTGCATTAAAGCATTCTATTTCTTAACCGGTAAAGAGCCTTTGATTCCACGATTTGCACTTGGTAACTGGTGGAGTAGATATAGAGCTTACACTCAAAAAGAATATGAAGACTTAATGGACGAGTTTATCCGCCGAGATATTCCACTTACAGTTGCAACTGTTGATATGGACTGGCACTGGGTAAATGTTGAAGAAAAGTTTAATTATACAAAGAAAAATAGCCTTGTTTGGAAAGGTGGCTGGACTGGTTATAGCTGGAATACTGACCTTTTCCCTGATTATAAAGGCTTTTTAAGGGGACTTCACGAAAGGAACTTAAAGGTTACTCTTAATCTTCATCCTGCAGATGGTGTAAGACCATTTGACGATATGTATAACGAAATGTGCGAGTATGTTGGCCAAAATAAAGACGAGCAAAAGGTGGTCGAATTTGATTTAACCGACAACACATTTATAAATGCTTATTTTGATGTTTTACATCATCCTTATGAAGATTTGGGCGTTGACTTTTGGTGGATAGATTGGCAACAAGGTACTAAAAGTAAGCGCGTGGGTCTTGACCCTCTTTGGCTTCTTAACCATTACCACTATCTTGATTCTACAAGGGGTGGAAAAAGACCTTTAATTCTTTCTCGTTATGCAGGCCTTGGCTCACATCGTTATCCTTTAGGTTTTTCAGGGGACACAGCAATTAACTGGGATGTTCTTAATTTCCAGCCTTACTTTACAGCAAATGCGGCAAACTGTGGCTACACTTGGTGGAGTCACGAT
>JAZUGZ010000175.1:0-4089 GCA_045641425.1 Candidatus Fimenecus sp. | reverse complement strand
GACATTCACATTGATGTTCCACCAGTTGACTATGAAAGTCTATCTGACAAAGAAAAGGCAGAGCCATCAAGTGAGATTAAAAAGAGGGTTAATGCGGCTCGTGAAATTCAAAGAAAGCGTTTTGCAGGAACAAATATCACTTGTAACGCTAAAATGGACTCTGCAGCAACAAGAAAATATTGTTATTTAACGCCTAATGCAGAGCTTATTATGAAAACAGCATTTGAAAGACTTGGCCTTTCAGCACGAGCTTATGACAAAGTGCTTCGAATTGCAAGAACTATTGCCGATATGGACCATTGTGAAGACATTGACACAAAGCATATCACAGAAGCTATACAGTACAGAAGCTTTGACAGACGACTTGGCGAATAATACACATAAAAAAGGCACTACTTACGAAAAGTAGTGCCTTTTAATTTTAGCTATTAGTCGTTATTTTCCTTGTTAAGGATAAGTTTTTTAACAGCTGGGAAGCGCATTAAAGCAACAACTACAACGATTGGAAGAATTTTGGCTTTCTTATTGTGCTGTTTTTGTAACTTGTGGGATTTTGCCAACAATAGCAGCAACGATTGGTGTAATAATGATTTCAGGAATCATATATAAACCATTATAAATTACTGAATATACAAGTGACAAAACTGTTGAGTTGTTTTTGAAGGCTTCATAAATTTCTCCACCCCAAGTTACGCTTTCAGTAAAGAACCATTCTGCCCATGCACCATAAAGAATAAAGCCAGATGTGATATGAGCACAATAGCGTAAAACAAGCACTGTAAACGCACCTACTGCCAAAGAAAGCCAATTTTTCTTAATAGCTCCTTTATACATTGCTGCAAGGCCAAGTACAGTATAAGCAAGAATATAATCAAGGAAAAGCATTAAAATCGCTTTTCGAAGACCAAGTCCATCCTGATCGGCTGGAAGAAATGCAGCTGTGATTGTGCCGTCAGCAACACCGATTACGCACTCAGCAAGAGCATAAACAAAACCTGAAACAAGTCCTTTACGGATTCCGTATTTCCAACCGACAAAAATTACAGGCAACATACTAACAATTGTGAATTGACCACCAAATGGAAGTCGTGGCAAAAACATTTTAGAAACAACTTCTAAAACAATGCCCAATGCAATCATTACTGCACTTTCAGTAATCCAATAGATGTTCTTTTTGTTTTTCATGTGTTTTTCTCCTCCACAAAATAAAAAAATCAGCCAAGGGACATACACATACACCTTAGGCTGAGTTAAACTTCCTACGGCGGCATTATCCGCATCAGGTTCAATGGTTTAAGAAAAAATCATTTCTAATCTCAGCCGGCTTTTGCCAGCTCCCATGCATATTTACTTGGCTCTTTAATATTATAATACGTTATTCAAATTTGTCAAGCAAAAAAGCTTTAAGTGCTGAATAACGAAGTTTGGTTTTTCCATTGTTAATCATTTTCACAATGGTTCCGTCAGTTCCGACTAAAATCATAAGTTTTTTAGCTCTTGTAACGGCAGTATATAAAAGATTTCGGTAACAAAGCTTATCGGTTACGGAAATCACAGGCATTATAACCGCTTCAAACTCACTACCCTGACTCTTGTGAACTGTTACGGCGTAAGCCAGTTCAAGCTCATTAAGTTGTTCTTTAGAATAGGTTGCTCTTCTTCCGCCAAAGTCGATTATTACATAGCCATTGCGGTTATCAATCTTTTCAATAAAGCCAATATCGCCGTTATAAACGCCGTCGCCCTCGTTATGTTTTGACTCCCAACGAATATCGTAGTTATTTTTTATCTGCATAACCTTATCGCCTTCACGGAAAAGGCGGTATTCAGTTTTTACTTCTGCTTTTTCAGAATCGGCAGGGTTAATTGCATCTTGCAAGATTTTATTAAGATTAAATGTGCCAGTATCCCCTTTTTTAGATGGGCAAAGAATTTGAATTTGAGTTTGTGGGTCAAATCCGTAAGAGTTTGGCAAACGATTAATGTACAAATCGCGAATTGTACGAACAGCATCAAGTGGGAAATTCTTATGAAGCACAAAGAAATCTCCTTCTTTATAATCTGTTTTAATATGCTCACCTTTGACTATTGAATGAGCATTCATAACAATGTTGCTACTCATTGACTGACGGAAAATCTCTTTAAGCTCAACAACTGGTAAAAGTTCACTTTCGATTAAATCGTGAAGCACATTACCAGCATTTACTGGCGGTAACTGGTCACTATCGCCAACCATTATAAGCCTACAACCAAAAGGCAAAGCTTCAACCAAAGCATCAAAAAGGAAAATGTCAACCATTGACATTTCGTCAACAATGACAGCCTGACATTCAAGCGGATTTCTAAGATTTCTCTTGAAATATGGTTTTTCATTTCTCCACTCAACCTCTAAAAGCCTATGAATAGTCATAGCACTTCTACCAGTAGCTTCGGTCATTCGCTGTGCAGCTCTGCCAGTAGGCGCACAAAGAGCAATATCAAGATTTTTCTTTTCAAAAACCTTAATAATTCCATCTAAAGTGGTAGTTTTACCAGTACCAGGACCACCAGTTAAAATAAGAATACCTTTATTTACAGCGGTTTCAATAGCTTTTCTTTGAAGTTCCGCATACTCAAAGCCTGAAGTCATTTCTATTTTATCAATGAACGCATTTACATTTGCGGGGGCTTCAGGTGGATATTTCAAAAGCACTTGAAGCCTTCTTGCAATACCCATTTCAGCGTGAAAAGCTTCGGGTATAAATAGAAAATCTCGTCCATTAAGTTTTTTTAATACTAAACGATTATTATCTACTATTGAATAAACAATCTCTTCAATTTTTTCACGATTTTCACTTAGCAATGATGTTGCAGGAGCAAAAATCTTTTCAAGTGGAATACAAGTGTGCCCATTATTAAAGTTATAGCGGATAATATGTATAATACCTGCTTCAATTCTACGCTCAGTTGACGGCAAATTAGGTAAAGAATTCGCAATTGCTTCTGCTCGTTCAAAAGAAATACCATTTTCGATTTCACAAAGCAAATAAGGATCTGTTTCAACTAATTCTTTTGCATTTACTCCAAAGTTTTCAAAAGCAAGCAAGCTTTCTTCTGATGTTAAACCAATACCTGCAAGAGTTATTAAAAGAGAGCGAACTGTAAACTGGCGGTTATATTCTTCGCCTATTTTTTTTGCTTTTTTAGCAGAAACACCACGAATCTCAGCAAGACGTTCTGGGTGGTTTTCTAAAATATCAAATGATGAATCTTTGAATCTTTCAACAATTGCTCGTGCTGTTGATTCGCCGACGCCATAAATCGCACCGCTTGAAAGATAATGGTATAAATCATCAACTGTTTCTGGCATAGTGGCATAGCAAGAGTCCGCCTTAAACTGCCTACCATAAACAGAATGATATGTATAATCGCCCACCGCTTCAACTGTATCATGCTCACGGACATCAGGACAAATGCCGATAACGGTTAACTCTTCTTCACCAGTGTCAAGCACAAATACAGTATATCCGTTAACATCATTACGATATGTAATTTCGGTAACTGTACCACGTAATTTAATTTTTGTTTCAAATTCTTCCATTTATAAAGTCCTTCAAATCTTCTATTTTTACAATTGAAATATCGTCTGTTTCGCTACAAAGCTTTAAAAGTTCACAAAGCTCCATTTCACAAATTCCACAATCGAGAACGGCTAACTTACATTTTGAACATTCGCCACTGAGATTTAGTTTTAATTTTGCACCGTATGCAAGCTTTCTAATATCTTTAGTTGAACTGTCACACGGAATTAAAACATAATAATTTTGATGCTTACTCGGCATTATTAACCGCAATAGCAAAAAAGTTAACAAAATTGCCAATGCTAAAAATGAGATAGCAACAAGAAGTGAAATTACAAATACTTTCAAAGGATACACCCCCAAAAGTATTATATGTTTAATAATTGACTTTTGTTAAATTAAGCCTCCGCAATTGGGAGGCTAAAAAACGAGTAGGCCTGTAAGCCGGGTTCTGTCGTTTAAGGCAATTATCTATCTGCGATGTATGTTGCCACACACCTGAAGCCGTCTTTCGAAGTATCTGCCCAGC
>JAZUGZ010000174.1:0-10036 GCA_045641425.1 Candidatus Fimenecus sp. | reverse complement strand
TATCTTCATTTAATTCTTTAGAACGCAAAAATTGTTCACAGGCATTTGTCTGAATTTCAACTGCATATCGCCCCTTTTCCGCCTTCTTATCTCGAAGCCACAAAAACGGGATAATTCCACAGCCTGTGCCAAGGTCAATTGCCTTGTCGTTTTTCTTAACATTTGCAAAGTAATTGAGTAGCAGTGCATCTGTGCCAAAGGTGTGTGATGATGATACTATTAAATTGACATCGTCGCCAAGCCTTTCAATATGCTCGCCGTCTAAAAGTTTCATTTATCTCACCCTTTTATTAGGCTTTTTAATTGCAGGAAGTGCATAAAGCACAACGCCCCAAATAATTTGATACATAACAATTTGCCAAGCAGACACTTGTGAAAGACCAGACATAAAGCTTAAAAGTGCAACAATTAGAACACCGATTATTGCAGAAATGCCTTGAACTGTTCTTGATACATTTACAAACTGGCTAACGCCGAAGGATATATGAAGTGCCTTAAGCATTGAAAGAACTGAGCCATCGTGAACAATAAATGCATCGCTCTTTTCTTTTTCAGCAGTTTTAACCTTTGTAAACATTTCGCCTGCAACTGGGTTAATTATTTTAACAACATTCTTTGGAAGTCTAAATTCTCTTTCAAGGAAGCTTTCAGTAATATTGGCATCTGATGTACGGAAAAGAATTGATACACCATCTTTTTCAAGAGCACGAATATAATGTGCTGTTTCTTCATCTGCCTTATAAGATACAATGAACATTGCCGAGAGCTTACCCTCAATTGCAAGGTAGAGTGTATTTTTACCAGCTTCACGGAATTTCTCTTCAAGACCGTCATCAGGAATTTCAACATTATGGTGCTTAAGAAGCTCTTTATTACCAACCAAAACTCTATGGTTGTGAATCCAACAGCTACAACCAAGCTTTTCTTCATAAGCAAGTGTTTCAACAGGAAGTAAAAGCTCGTTTTTGCCGATTATAACGCCTTCAAAAATTTCAGAAAGAACGCCACCTGAAGCAATAACTACTGAAGCTGTGTAAAGAAGTGCTTCGTCAATTCGCATTTTGTGGTAAAGCTTAATGCCTTCAATATTACAGCCACCGCTCTTAAATGCGTCGCCTGCATCAATTATTATTCCGTTTGAATTTATAGCATTTTCAACAGCAGCATAGCCGTTAATTACTGTACCATCATTTCTTAATTTTTTATTAGCATGTGAAAGGCTTGCAGCAGAAATAATTCCCGCTGAAGCAGGAACGCCCATTAAAAGAGCGCCTGCAAAGGCTGTTACGCCAAAAAGAATATTCTTTTCGAGAATGCCTGTAATTATACCAACAAGTAACGCAACACCACAAACACCTAAAAGTGAATATTTAAGAATTGATGGTGTAACATCTGCCTCACGAGAAAGCTCAACAAAGCGTGATGGGAATTTAGTTTTTGCTGAATATTTAATTTCCGGCTCGCCAAGCATAAGTCCCCTTGCAATTTCAGCTGCGGTGTCTTCATCTTCAATATTTTCAACTGTGTAGTAACCGTTTTCATTGTCTGAAATTATATAGAAATTTTCAAGGTCGTTCTTGCATTCAATAAGCTCGCCTGCTGTTTTGAAAATCATTGGAATTACAGCGGCTGCAGTGAAAAGATGAACACTTGACTCAATTGTATCTGTAAATCCGCAAGAAACAACAGCTTGCAAAATTCCTGCAAGTGCAGAAACAACTACAACAAGATTCAAGTCAGGCTTAAGTGATTTAATATCATGAATAACTTGCTTAAATGAACGAATTGAAATTGCTGAACAAACAAGCAAAAGCAAAAGTTCAATTACAATGTAAATAAACTCCTCGCCACCGAACATATCAAAGTTGCCGTTGCTAAGCCCTGTAATCATTGAAAGAATTGTCATTATTCCGCAAATAACAGAAAGGCTAATTAGCTTTGCAGTAAGCTTTTTCTTTTCGTGGTAATATTCGTAAATTACTGCGTCGGCATCTTTAGGGCCAAAGAATTCACGAGCAATGCTAATGTTCTTTCGTGCGTAACGCTTTTTACGGAACTCTGTTTGAGTTTCGCTATTATCATCTTCAGTTTTATCATCTTGCTTGAATAAAAGGCCTTTATCAACAAACTCTTTAACAGCTTCTTTGCGTGCTTCTAAAAGCTTTGCTTCTGCCTCTTCTTCAGTTGTTTTTTCTATTACATCTTCTTCGCCAAAGCCCTCAAGCATAATTTGACCTTCAGGAATGTCTTCAGAGTGTGAATGAATTTCGCCTTGAATTTCATATTCTGCTGGAACAATGGTTGGAATTGGCTCAAAGCCATCGGTATTTGTAGATGCGTCTTTATTCTTCTTAACAATAACGCCAGGGGTTTCCATTGTCTTTTCGGGGAGAGAGTCAATGATTGCCCTGTGTTCTTGCGTTTTTTCAAGGTTTTGAACAGGCTTGTTCATAAAGTGTTTGCGATATTTTTCTTCGCCCATAACAGGTGTTGAAAGTGCTTCGCCCTCGCCAGTTGTGGTGCGAGTTACTTTATTGCCAAGGTTGTGAGAAATATTAGGGTTAAAGTCGCCATGAATTTTAACCTCATTAAACATTCTTGTTTTCTCAATTGAAATTTGACCACTAACTGATGGTGCAGTTTTTGGTTCTTCAGGTGTTTCTAAAGGTTCAATTTCTTCAGCACTAATTTCTTCGCCATCAACCTGTAGTTCCATTTGACCATCTGTGCGAGAATAAACAGTAACATTTTCAGGCTCGCCTTTTGAGTCTGATGAAATATCTTCAAATTCATCTTGTGTGTCATCAACTGACTCATCTAAAACCTTATTTTTATTTTTTATTAAGTCCAAAAAGCTTGAAGATTTTTTCTTTTCCTGTTTTTTCTCTTCTTCTGGTTCAAGAGTTTCGGTTTCAGCTACTTCTGTAACCTTTGGTTCTTCAGAAATTTCAGAAATTACTTCTTTTGAAGCTTCTTCAACTATTACTTTTTCGTCACTTGGTGCCTTAACTGTTTCTTCAATAACAGGCTCAATTTTTTCAGCCTTTTTAGGCTGATCTTCCTTTGGCTCAACTCCTAAAGAAGCAAGAAGTGCATCAATTTCGTCCATTGAAGCTGTTTCAACATCTTGTGAGTATTTTTTTGTAGATTCAAGAATATCGTCAATAATTGAATCTGGTATTCTGTCTGCCATAATAAAATTCCCCCGAAAATTTATTTGCGCAAATTATCTTTTATAAGCAAATTCGTACATAAGCACTCCGCCGGCGACAGAAGCGTTAAGCGAATTTATTTGACCTTTCATTTTAAGTGAGATAATAAAGTCACACTTTTCACGAACAATTCGGCTAATGCCGTCGCCCTCAGAGCCAATTACAAGAACTGCCGCCCCTGAAGTGTCAACACTCCTTGCATCTTCCCCGTTCATATCAGCACCATAAACCCAAAGCCCTTGTTTTTTAAGGTCTTCAAGAGTTGAAGCCAAATTTGGAACACGAGCAACTTTCATATATTCAAGTGCGCCAGCACTTGTTTTGCCAACAGTGTAGTTAAGTGTAGCACTACGCCTTTTAGGAATAATAATTCCGTGAACGCCAGTAGCCTCAGCAGTACGAATAATTGCGCCAAGGTTGTGTGGGTCTTCAATTCCGTCACAAGCAACAATAAATGGTGCTTCGCCACGCTCTTTAGCTACCTGTAAAATTTCTTCGACAGTTGAATAATCGTGAGCGGCACAAGTTGCGGCAACGCCTTGGTGGTTAGCGTGACCACACATAAAGTCAAGCTTTTTACGGTCAACGTCTTTTACAACAGCGCCCTTTTCTTTGCACTCGGCAATAATTTTGCCAAGTGTTCCGCCCTTTTCGCCACGAGCCACAAAGAGTGTGTCAATCTCACGGCCAGACTTAAGCAGTTCAGTCACAGCATTGCGACCAATGATTAAATCCTTCTGTCTTTCTTCTGCGAATTTGTCTATGTTTTTTTCTCTTTCCATACTTTTCTCCGAAAGGGTATAATTTTGCTATTATTTAACATCTTATTATATCAAAATACACGCTATAATGCAATAGAAAATCCCAATATATTGTGGTTTTAGAGCAATATTTTTATAAAAAAAGCAGGCACAAAAGAGTGCCTGCTCAAAATAAATATTTCAGTTTATAAAAGTTCCTTTATTCGCTTGTCAAATGCCTGTTTTTCATATTTTAATGGCTCGCCGGCAAAATCATTGTCACAAAGCTTAATTAAATAAGTTGTGAAATCAGGATTAAGCGGAAGAAGTGGGCCAATATGATAAGTTGCAAAGAAATTATTTTCGTGTATTCCCTCGTCTTTGGTGTCTTTATTCATACCAATTCCCTTTTGCATTTTAAGGAATGGGTGTGGGTTTTCGCCATAAGTATGGCTCAAAAGGTTCTTAAAGCCAGTAATTTTCATATCGTTAAATTCGCCAACCGCATTGTCGTTATAACGAAGTCGAGAAAATTGCTTTGCATAATAAGGGTAAAATCCTAAACATTCTACCTTTTCGCCATTTGGATTTTCAATGTAATCGCCAAAAAGCTCAAAGGCATTACCAGTAGCTAGAGTTACGCCACCATTTTCAATTCTTTGCTTTAATGAGTCAGCATATTTTTTGAGTTCTTGAAGCTCTAAAAGCTGTGATTTTTCGGTGCAAGGGCCTATAAGCAAAATGTCAGTTTGACCATTCACAAAATTCGGCTCATCGTAAAGGTTTGTTTCAATTATCTCATACTCACAACTCGCTGTTTCAAGCCTTTTTGCAAGGTACTCTGCATTACCACGATCGCCAAAAAGGTTATTAAATTCAGGGTAAAGGAGTTCAATTACTATCTTTTTCATTAGTTCTCTCCCCCTTTTGCTGACATTTTATCTTTAATCATTTTCACAACTCTTGTAGCGTAAAGCTCAAAGTAAACTACAACTGCTCTGTCAGGGCTTGCGTTTTTTACTAACTCGTCAGAGAGTGCAGAATAATCTGTAAACAATTTAACATTTTCTGTGCTAAAGCCTTTTATTTCAAGGCATGCGGCAACATCATAGCACCTTGTGCCACCAATATAAATATTTTTAATATTCTCATTTTCAAGTGGCGAAAAGTCAGTGTCATAAATCCAAGAAATATCTTCGTGGCCGTGAACTGCATCGTTAGAGTCAGTAATTAAAAGCACAACATCTTTTGCATTATCGGTACTATTAAGATATTTAAGACTCTGTGAGCAAGAAATTGGATTTTGGTTTTTGGAGAGCATTGAAACAACTTCTACTCCACCAAATCGAGTATCATCAAATCGGCCTGTTTTTGAAGAAATATCTTCAACGCTGTTTTGAATTGTATCAGTGTCAATTCCTAAAAGAGAGCAAACTGCAACGGCACCAGTAATGTTGAAAACATTGAAGAAATTGCCCTTTTGGAATGAAAGAGTTAAATCTTCCCCGCCAGTTCCCTTAACCTTAAATGTGCCATTTTCGAAATCAACATCAGTTGCCAAAAATGAGCTTTCAGGCATCTTAAATCCACAATGTTCACAATTTGGAACACCAATATGGTTATAGTGGAAATAATCATAATTTAGCTTTTTGTGGCACTTTGGACAAGCCAAAAGGTCGCAAACTGTATCTTCTTGAGCTTCGGTGCTTCTTTCAGTTTTATCGACCGAGAAGAAAACTCGGTTGCAAACGCCTTCCCCTAAAAGACCTGAAATTCCGTCATTACCATTAAGCACTAATGTTGTGTCTTTGCTTAAATAGTCATTGATTTTATCAAAGATAAATTCGCTGTGACCATTTCTCATAATTGAGTCGCGAAAAAGGTTAGTGCAAAGAATAATGTCTGGTGTAAAGCGAGTGTAAATGAACTGTGATGAACGCTCGTCCACTTCAAGCACAGCAACATCCGACTTAATTTTGCCTGAAAGATTACAATCGGTTACAAGCGCTGAAACAAGTCCAGTTGCCATATTTGAGCCTTTTGAGTTATTGATTACCGATTTTCCGCTACTACGAATAATGTGTGTTAAAAGGTTTGAAGTGCCAGTTTTACCATTTGTACCAGTTACACAAACTGTCTTTTCTGGCATTGTGAAACGAGAAAGTGCATCTGGGCAAATTTTAAGCATAATAACGCCTGGTAAATTTGTTGACCTGCCAAGTGGTTTGCCTATTGCATAAACTATTTTGCCAATTATTATTGCAATTAAAAATCTTATTTTACCCATTTTCTTCCCCACCCTTTGCTTCGGATTTATTTTTAGATTTATATTTATTGTAAGTGAAATAAAGTGTTATAGCAAAAGTTATTGCAATAAAAAGAAGAATACAAAGACGAACAAAATCTGAGCCTGTGTCTTTGGGCTGTTCTTCTTTAACAAGCATTGTTGAAACAATTGAAAAATCGCCCTGTTCTAAAGTGCAGTCGCCCTCAGTAAGCTTGTTTTTAGCAATAAGTGAAACATGCACCTTGCCATTTTCAGCATTTGAAACAGTAACGCCGTCTTGAGTCTTAAATGTAACTTTTTCTGGGTCTGCACCAGAAATGTTAACCATTTGCACGCCCTTTTCAGTTGAAAGTGAGTTTACAGTATATTCCATATTTTCGCCATTTAATGTAAACTGACCCTCGTCAATTTGGACATCGCTAATGTTTTTGCCTTGAACGCTACAAAAAAGACCATCATTACCCACAACAGTAAAGTCGAATTCTTCGCCATTGTTTTGAAGTGTATATGAATTTGAGTCATCAACCTGAATTACAAGTTTTGTGTTTGGAGCACTTCCCTCAAGTGCAATTTGTTTTATTACACTAAAAGGCATTTCGCCTGTTAATTCGCCATTTTGCACTGTAAGTGTTTCGCCTTTTTCATTAGTTAGAGTGAATGAAGAGTGTTTATCAGTACAAATAAGGTCGTAATGTGAAGAGCTACCAACCGCTGAATAAACAACATCACTTTCTTTTTTTAGGTCAAGGGGATTTAACGCGTCAAGCGTAATAAAGTCAAGGTATGTTACATCTTCTGCAAGGTATGATGACTGCTCAAATCGCCAAGATGAATAGTCAGCCTCAATTACTAAGCACATAAAATTTTCAATTTTTAATGGGTCAATAAGCCATATTTTGTGTGTGCCATCCTCGGCGTGTTCATAGCCACAGCCAACAATTTCATGCGAAAAATCCGCTGTTCTAAATCCAATTAAAATTGGTGTGCCAAGCTTTGCATATTCTACAATTTGCTTGAGTGGGTCTTCAGTAAAAACGCCATCTTGAACAACAAATGTTTTTTGTGGCATTTTATTTTCACAGAATTGCGAAATTTGATAGTAGTTAATTGTATTTCTTAAAGATGTTGATTTTATTAAATTTACTTTATAAAAATTGTCTTCAGGCAAACTAATTTTACCAGTATATGCAAGTGCCATTGCAGATGAAATGCCATAGCAAGAGCCGGCAAATGGCGAAAGAATTTGTGAAAGAATAAGGTTTTGAGTGTCTTCACTTTCGCCTTCTAAAAGTCGAGTAATGCCTTTTTTGGAAACGTAATATTTACTTTTTTCATTTGCTCCGACAAAATACTTCTCTTCATTTTTGAAGCTGTTATTGTCAATTCCCGTGTGCATTGTGCTAACATTGTAGTCGCCAGTAGCAAAACTGGTAACTGAAATATAAGGAATTAAAATTGCAACAGCAGTTAAAATGCAAAGCATAAATCTAAAAACTTTTTTAGCCATAATTACACCTCACAGACTATAAGGTTATTTTACACAATTTACAGCTAAAAGTCCATAGTTTAACACAATTTCTTAATAATGTTCAAGGTAATAATCTTCAATAATATTTTCAAGCTCAAACAGTGACACATTTTCGCTGTTTAGGCTAAGAACTAATCTGTTTAGAGCAGAAAAATCGGTTGAAACATCGTGTATTTTGCAAAGCACTTTGCCATTTTCGTCAACAGCTTCAATTCCTGCTGTTTTGAATGTTGCGTATTCAGTTTTAATTGTTTCGTAAAATACTGAATATTTCATTTTCCGCTCCCTTGGTGTCAATTTGTCACATTGTGTAGATTATATCAATATTGTGTCATTTTGTCAACATTATATTTTTGATTATTTACTTGATTTTAGCATTTTAGAATAGTAAAATTAAATTAGTTAGTTTTAGGAAGTGAGAAAATGAATAAGGTAGTAGCTATCGGCGAGCTTTTAGTTGATATGGCTGAAACCGAAAAAGGCATTTATAAAGCAAACCCTGGTGGAGCACCTGCAAATTTTCTTGCAAGTGTGAGTGCTCGTGGAGTTTCGGCTCAAATGATTTCACGAGTTGGTAAAGACAGTTTTGGCGAGATGCTAATAAAGGCACTAAAAAGTGCCAGTGTCGGTACAAGTGGTATTCAAATTGACGAGAACGCCTTTACTACCCTTGCGTTTGTAAGTCTTTCGGAAAATGGCGAGAGAGAATTTTCATTTTCAAGAAATGCTTCCGCCGACACACTTTTAGAGCTCACAGACAATGATTTAGAGATTATAAAATCTGCCTATGCTTTTCATTTTGGCACTTTATCACTTACAGATGAGCCGTCAAAATCGGCTACCGAAAAGGCAGTTAAATTCGCAAAAGAAAATGGCAAAATAATATCCTTTGACCCCAATTTAAGATTGCCTTTGTGGAAAGATTTAGAAAGTGCAACCGAGAGTGCATTTTACGGATTTTCTAATGCGGATATTGTTAAACTTTCACTTGAAGAAGCAAAATTTTATTTTAATTTAAGTGAAAAAGAATGTGCCGAAAAGTTAATAGAAGAATTTAATTGTATAATAGTGTTTGTAACACTTGGCGAAAACGGAGTTTACTATAAAACAAAAAATTTTGACGGATACGAAAAGTCAAAGGTAAAAGTAAAGCCTATTGACACGACTGGTGCTGGCGACATTTTTGGCGGTACAGCTTTAGCCGAAATATTAAAACTTGATAAAAATTTAGAAGAAATAACAAACGAGGAGCTTAAAGAAATTTCAGCATTTGCAAGTACTGTTGCAAGCATTTCAACCGAAACACTTGGTGGAATTTCGTCAGTTCCGAGTGAGAAAAATTTGGAGGGGAAAATATGAATAGAAAAGGTAAAATTGTAGTTGGTTTTTTAAGCGGATTTTCTATGGGGTTACTTGGTGCCGGTGCACTTCTTTCCCACGAGTCCATTAGCAGAAAGCCATTTGTACTTAATAAGGCTTCTGCACTTTTAGCACCTGCTTCTGATGATAACGGCAATCACGATTACGAATACTCACACACTAAATGGGTTGAGTACGATAACTGGTGCAAATCGCAAAAGGTAAAGGAATTTGAAATGGTAGCGAGTGATGGCAAAAAACTTGTTAGCTATTTTATTCCGTCAAAAACAGAAAGCGATGTTTATGTTATTTGTGCTCACGGTTACAGAGGTACAAAATACGGCGACTTTGGTAAACAGGCACAGTTTTACCACTCACTTGGATACAATGTAATTTTAATTGATCAGCGAGCTACAAGTAAAAGCGAAGGCGAATTTATAGGCTTTGGCTACTTTGAGTCAAAAGACCTTATTGAGTGGATTAACTTCTATAACAACAAATTCTCAGATGACATTAAATTTGTAGTTGCTGGTATTTCAATGGGTGGTGCAACTGTTTGTATTGCAAGTGGTAGTGAGGACTTACCTCAAAATGTTAAGTGCATTATTTCGGACTGTGCTTATACTTCTGCTCAAGAAGAAATTAAATATTGCTTCCCACATTATGCGAGTTTACCGGCAGAGCCACTACTCTCAATTGTTAATGCTATAAATACGCACACCGCAAAATATGACTTCAAAATGGCAGATGCACTCGGAAGTGTTAAAAATGCGAAAGTGCCAATGCTTTTCATTCACGGTGGAAAAGACGACTTTGTGCCAACTCGAATGGTCTATGAGCTTTATGATGCTTGCCCGCAAGACAAAGACTTACTAATAGTACCAAACGCAATTCACGCGCAGTCATTCTT
>JAZUGZ010000173.1:0-2090 GCA_045641425.1 Candidatus Fimenecus sp. | reverse complement strand
GTAGAGTAGTGACTCTGTAATAATACCCGAGCAGTAGCCGAGCTTTTTACGCTTTGTGAATGTACTTTGCATAAAAATACCTCCTTTATATATTAAAGTATAGCACGGGGGAAATAGTTAGTAAACAAATTTATGATAATTTGAGCAAAAATATCATATTACACAAAAATATAATGTATTATTTTTGCACTATTCCCATATTGCTTATGACCACAATATATGGTATATTTATATGCAGTTGTGTTGGCTACACCAAATATATAGTTCTACGAAAGGGGCGTTAAAATGAAAATTCACGGCTTTCAAAAGATGACATTGCTTGATTTTCCAGGCAAAGTGGCTGCCACTGTGTTTACTGGTGGGTGTAATCTTCGTTGCCCTTTTTGTCATAACGCTCTTTTAGTAACTGATTTGCAAAGTGCTGATGTTATCCCTACACAAGATGTTGTGTCTTACCTCGAAAAACGCACTTCTTTATTAGACGGAGTTTGCATTACTGGTGGCGAACCACTTTTACAGCCTGATATTGCATCGTTTATTCGCAAAATTAAAGAAATGGGCTATGCTGTGAAGCTTGACACTAACGGCACATACCCTTCAAAGCTTCGTGATTTAGTTGAAGAGGGTATTGTGGATTATGTTGCAATGGACATTAAAAATTCAAAGGAAAAATATGGCGAAACAGTTGGTATAAAGACTTTTGACGTTTCAAAGGTCGAGCAAAGTGTTGAATATTTGCTTTCAGGCAAGGTGGATTTTGAATTTAGAACTACTATTGTTAAAGAATTTCATACGGCTCAGGATATTGAAAATATAGCTAAATGGATAAAGGGCGCGCCAAGATATTATCTTCAAAATTTCAAGGATTCAGGAAATCTAATCGGCGAAAATATGAGCGAAGTTGGAAAAGAAACCTTAAATCTTATGCGTAGCAAGGCTTTGGAGTATATTCCTATTTGTGAAATTCGTGGCGTAGATTAAAAAAATCTAAACAGAACACAATATATTGTGCTTTTGCTATTGACTTATGCCTAAATGGTGTGTATAATTTACATTAGCGATTTGCGAAATAATAATGAAATATATAAAAAAATAAGGAGAGAGAAACATGTACACAGTTGTTAAACGTGACGGCAAGGTTGTAGAATTTAACCTTGAAAAAATCAAAGACGCTATTGTTTTAGCGTTCGAAGCTTGTGAAACTCAGTACCACCCAGACACTATTGACTTTTTAGTTCTTAAGGTTACATCTGATTTCGAAACAAAAATTAAAGACGGAAGAGTTTCTGTTGAAAATATTCAGGACTCAGTTGAAACAGTTCTTATTAAAGCAGGTTATGACGATGTAGCTAAAGCATACATCCTTTACCGTAAGCAGAGAGAAAAACTTCGTAACATCAACAAAACAACTCTTAACTACAAGTCAATTGTTGATGACTATCTTCAAATTAACGACTGGCGTGTTAAAGAAAACTCAACTGTAACTTATTCAGTTGGTGGTCTTATTCTTTCAAACTCTGGTGCAATTACAGCTAACTACTGGCTTTCAGAGGTTTATGATGAAGAAATCGGCAACGCACACCGTAACGCTGACATTCACATTCACGACCTTTCAATGCTTACAGGTTATTGTGCAGGTTGGTCACTTAAGCAGTTAATTCAAGAGGGCCTTGGCGGTGTTCCTGGTAAGATTACATCAGCTCCAGCTTCACACCTTTCAACTCTTTGTAACCAAATGGTTAACTTCCTTGGTATTATGCAAAATGAATGGGCTGGCGCACAGGCTTTCTCATCATTCGACACTTACCTTGCACCATTCGTAAAGGTTGACAACCTTACATATAAAGAGGTTAAACAGTGCATTCAGTCATTTATTTATGGTGTTAATACTCCATCTCGTTGGGGTACACAATCTCCATTCACAAACATTACCCTTGACTGGACAGTTCCAAACGACCTTGCAGAGCTCAACGCTATTGTTGGCGGCAAGGAAATGGACTTCAAATATAAAGATTGTAAGAAAGAAATGGATATGGTTAACCGTGCTTTCATCGAAATTATGATTGAAGGCGACGCTAACGGCCGTGGCT
>JAZUGZ010000172.1:0-6310 GCA_045641425.1 Candidatus Fimenecus sp. | reverse complement strand
GAACGACATGGCTACGATCCGACTTGGAAGTGCGCCTGCAATTGAATAAATGTTAGTAGTTTCAATTGATTCTTCAAAAGTCATATCCGGTAGTATGCCAGGAAGCCTTTTAGCAAGCATACTTTTACCTGAGCCTGGTGGGCCAACCATAAGTACATTGTGTCCACCGGCGGCTGCAATTTCAAGTGCTCTTTTAACTTCTTCTTGACCTCTAACATCAGCAAAATCAGGAATATTATTAGGAAGTTTGTATTCAGTATAAAAATCACTTGAAACAGGTTTAATTTCTTTAATTCCTGCTAAATGATTTATAAGCTCAACAACATTTTTAGTGGGGTAAACGTTAATTCCTTTAACAACGGCACCTTCGTGAGCATTTTCAAAAGGAATAAATATATCCTTAATTCCTTCTACTTTAGCGGCAATTACCATTGGTAGTACGCCATTGATTTTACGAAGTTGTCCATCAAGTGAAAGTTCGCCAACAAATGCTATATCTTCTTTGATTTCTTTTAATTCTTCATTGGCACAAAGAAGAGCAATAAATATTGGCAAATCATAAATTGGACCTTCCTTTTTAATGTCGGCAGGGGCAAGATTGACTGTAATTCTGCTAACAGGGTAGGTAAGATTAGCGTTTTTTATTGCTGAACGAACTCGTTCACGACTTTCTGAAACAGCTGTGTCAGGAAGCCCTACAATGTCAAATCGTGGCATACCACCCGAAATGTCAGCTTCAACTGAAACCTTGTATGCGTCTATTCCGAAAAGTCCCATACTTGTAATACGTGAAAACATAACGTCACTCCTTATTTAGACTTATTATACTATAATGTTACATATAATTCAAACTTTTTTATATTTACATTTGGAAGAAAAAGGAGTACAATATTATAAATGATTTTCTGGAGGGAAGAAAATGAACGATATTAAATCACTTTATAATCTTTGGTGTGAAAAAGCAACGGCTGACGGAGACCTTATCCCTGAACTTCAAAGCGTAGCTTCTGATGATGAGGCAATTCTTGACCGCTTTTATAAAAATCTTGAATTTGGTACTGCGGGACTTCGTGGAGTTATCGGTGCTGGTACAAATAGAATGAATGTTTATACTGTTAACCAAGCAACTCAAGGTCTTGCAAATTACCTTAATGAAAACTTTGAAAATCCTTCAGTAGCTATTGCTTATGACTCACGAATTAAGTCAGAGGTTTTCGCAAAGGGTGCTGCAGGGGTACTCGCTGCTAATGGTATTAAAGTATATATTTACCCTGAGCTTGTTCCAACTCCAATGCTCTCATTCGCAGTTAGACGCCTTGGTTGCTCATCAGGTATTATCATTACTGCATCTCATAACCCATCAAAATATAATGGTTATAAGTGCTATGACCCTAATGGCTACCAAATGACTGACGAAGCTGCTTCTAAAACTTATGAGTATATTCAGAGCATTGATATGTTTGAAGATGTTAAAACTATGGACTTTGATGAAGCTCTTGCTATTGATATGGTTGACTTCATTGAAGATTGGCTTATGGATGAATTTTACGAAAAAGTTCTTAGCGCTTGTGTAAATCCTGATGCTCTTAAAAAAGCTGACCTTAAAGTAATTTATACTCCACTTAATGGTACTGGTAATAAGCCAGTTCGTAAAGTTCTTAAAATGGCTGGAGTTAAAGATATTACAATCGTTAAAGAGCAGGAGAAGCCAGATGGTAACTTCCCAACTTGCCCGTTCCCGAACCCTGAAATTCGTCAGGCATTTGAATGTGCAATTAAAACAGCAGAGGGAACTGACGCTGACCTTTTACTTGCAACTGACCCGGACTGTGACCGTGTTGGTATTGCAGTTCGTGATGGCGACGATTATGTTTTAATGACTGGTAATGAAGTTGGTGCAATGTTCTGCGAGTATCTTCTTTCTTCACTTAAAGAGCAGGGCAAACTCCCCAAAGACCCAGTAGTTGTTAAAACAATTGTTACAACTCCATTGGTTGAAACAATCGCAAGTGCTTATGGTGCCCAAACTGCTGACCTTTTAACTGGTTTTAAGTATATCGGCGAGCTTGTAACTAACCTTGAAAAGAATAACGAAACAGACCGCTTTATTGTTGGTATGGAAGAGTCTTATGGCTACCTTCGTGGTGCTCACGCAAGAGATAAAGATGCTGTTGTAGCTTCACTTCTCATTTGTGAAATGGCTTCTTACTATAAACTTAAAGGCATTTCTCTTAAACAGTTTATGGACGGTATTTATGAGAAGTACGGAATGTATCTTAACACTGTTCTTAACTTCGGCTTTGAGGGTGCTTCTGGTATGCAGAAGATGGCAGATATGATGGATAATCTTCGCCAAAATCCACCAAAGGCTATTGCAGGGGCTGAGGTTGTAAAAACAGCCGACTACAAAGAAAGTATTGCAAAAGACCTTAAAACAGGGGGAACTGCTGAAATTAAGCTTCCTAAGTCAAATGTTCTTTCATTTGTTCTTCCTGATAATAGCAAGGTAATTGTTCGCCCGTCAGGCACAGAGCCTAAAATTAAGGTTTATATTACTGCTTGCGGTGATTCAAGAGCTGAGTCAACTGCAAAATCTGAAGCAATTGCTGAAGATATGGCAAAGATTTTAGGAGTGTAATATGAACAGAAATAAATTTGTGAAATTTACTGCTTTGTTCCTTGCAGCTTTAATGGCGCTTAGTGCAGTTACAGTGCTTTTTCAAGTGCTACTTGGTTAAATTTTTACCGCCCGAGTTTTCTCGGGCGTTTTTTGTGATAATAAACGAATTTTGTCGCAAATGTACCTTTTGTTAGTTTTTAACAAAAATATTAGTTGACAATTAATTTTTTTGTGATATAATTTTAATGAATTAGTAGGTGAGTGTTTTTTCTATGAACAGTAAGTCCATTACAAAACTTAGTGACAATGAACTTGTAAAAAAAGCAGCAAGCGGTAATGCTGAAGCTTTTTCTGTTCTACTAAAACGCTATTCTAATTTGATTATGCTTAAAGCACAGTCTTTTGGCTTTACACAAGGTGCCGAAGCTCAAGATTTTTATCAAGAGGGTGTAATTGGCTTTTATTCAGCAATTTTTTCGTTCGATGAAACCAAGAACAAAAGTTTTTCAAATTTTGCAATGCTTTTAGCAGAGCAGGCTATGCAACGTTATTACAATTCAGCTAATCGCCAAAAACACGCACCGCTTAAAGATTATGTTCAAATTGAAAATTTGTCAGGTGTTGAATCAAATTCACCATCACCTGAAGAAATTTTAATTCTACAAGAACAACAAAATGCACTTTTTTCTTCACTTTCAAAGCTTGAGCTTTCAGTTGCAAAACTTTATCTTTTAGGTTTTTCAAGAACTGCAATTGCGGACAAGCTAGAACTTGATGTTAAAAAGGTTGACAATGCCGTTCAGCGTATTCGTCAAAAAATTAAACAGGATTAATTAGCCCTTGCCTTAGAGGAGCATTATTGTGCAGGCGGTGCAATTCCGCTCGGGGTAAAAAAATATTTAGCGAGGTAGCAAAATGTACGAAGACAAGACCCTTACCTGCAAAGATTGCGGAAACGAATTTGTTTTTACAGCAGGTGAACAAGAATTTTATGCAGAGAAAGGTTTCGAAAACGAACCACAGAGATGCAAGGAATGCCGTGCAGCTCGTAAAAATGCGGCTCGTGGCGCAAGAGAATATCACACAGCAACATGTGCATCATGCGGCGGTGAAGCAAGAATTCCTTTTGAACCAAAAGATGACAGACCTGTTTATTGCAGCGAGTGCTTTGCAAAAATGAAGGGTGAATAATTCTAAATGTTAAAAGCACGGTCTTTGGCCGTGCTTTTTTCTTGCTGTATAAAATTTTCATTTCTCGGCAAAATATTCATGGGAGATGAATTTTATGATTTTTTTGAAAGCTTTTATAATTGGTGGAGCAATCTGCGTTGTGGGTCAACTTTTAATAGATTTAACCAAACTAACTCCAGCAAGAATACTTGTAACGTTTGTGGTACTTGGCGTCCTTTTGGGTGCTTTGGGGCTTTATCAACCTTTAGTAGATTTTGCAGGGGCAGGGGCAACTATTCCATTAACAGGATTCGGAAATACTTTAGCCGTAGGTACTGAAAGGGCAATTCGCGAAAAAGGTGCTTTAGGCATTTTAACAGGGCCACTTTCGTCAGCTTCAGCTGGCATTACTGTTGCTATGATGTGCGGAATTATTGTTTCACTTATAACTAAACCAAAATCTAAATAAAGACAAATAAAAAAGGGACTCTAATGAGTCCCTTAAGTTTTGCTATTATTTAAGCAACTGTTTCTGAAAGGAAACTGTCGTCACAGCATGAGCAAGAAACATAATTTTCAGCGTCATTACCAATAACAACTCTCTTGCTGTCAACATATTTTTTAATTACAACATATGCAGCGAATGCAGCACCTGCGATAAGTGCAAGAATAGCGATAACTTTTAATGCCTTTTTCATAAAACTTTCCTCCGAGTTTTTAATATGTAGTTATTATACACAATTAAACTTCAAAAGTCAATGACAAAAAGAAAAATGCCGTTGCAAATTGCAACGGCAAAAAACTTCCAAAACAATGACTCTTACGCTTTGTTAAGCTTAGTCACGAGGGCGGACTTTTTACGAGCAGCGTTGTTTTTGTGGATAAGGTTTTTAGCAGCAGCCTGGTCAATCTTCTTGACAGCAAGCTTTACAAGCTCTTCCTTATCGGCAGCGTTTGCTTCGATAGCAGCGTTAGCCTTTTTAATAGCTGTTTTAAGAGCTGAGTTTGTTGACTTGTTACGCTGTGCCTTTGTTTTGTTGACGAGAACACGCTTCTTAGCTGATTTAATGTTTGGCATTTGTCACACCTCCTTCGCATTTACGGGGTATATATTATCACGAATAAAAATAAAAATCAAGTTTTTTTTACAAATTGGATACTATTTTTTCTTTTTGGCATAATAAAACGGATAAGGAGGCACAAAATTTTGGACTTTAGAACAGATTTAGCACTTGAAAGAAACGAAATATTAAATGAAAATGAGCGTGACGGAATAAAAGTAACTCATTGGCGTCAAGAAGATGTTTTTGTAACTGAAATTGAAATTACAAATTCAATTGGAGAAAAGAATGTAGGAAAGCCACAAGGAAAATATGTAACAATAGATTTACCAGAGTTTTCCCATGAATCTGAACTTTTAGATTGTAGGCTTACAGTGTTAACTACGGTTATTCGTGACATGATGCCTAGAGAAAATGGTGCAGTTTTAGTTGCGGGACTCGGAAATGAAAGGATTACTCCTGATGCTTTAGGACCATTATGTTCAGAAAAGATTTTTGCAACAAGGCATATAAGTGATGATATAAAACGAGATTTAGATGTAAAAACTCTTCGCCCAGTCGCTTCAGTTTCAACTGGCGTATTGGGTCAAACTGGAATTGAAACAGCAGAATATATAAAGTCTGTGGCAAATATCGTAAAACCCGTAGCTATTATTACGGTGGACGCCCTTGCTTCAAGAAGACTTTCAAGACTTGGCAAAACTGTTCAAGTATCAAATACTGGTATAATTCCTGGCTCTGGTGTTGGCAACGCAAGAGCAAGAATTGATGAAAGTACAATGAGTGTTCCAGTTGTTTCAATAGGTGTGCCAACTGTTGTTGATGGTGTGACGCTTATCAATGATTTAACAGATAGAAAATACAGCACCGAAAAAATACCGCAAGAAATAAAAGAAACAATGGTAACTTCTGGCGATATTGATACTGTAATTGAAAGAGCAGCAAATCTATTGGCACTTAGTATCAACTGCGCTGTTCAACCAGAGCTTGAGCCGTCTGTCTTTTTGTCATTGTTTTAGTAATAATATTTTTGCTTGTTCATATATTTAAGTAAATAATTATATGGACGGTATTTAAGATGAGAAGACGGACAAGACGGCGCAGACACCGTCAAAGAATAAATTTTAATAAATTAGCTTTATTTTGCTTATTGTTGTCAATAATTATTGTGCTTACTTTTTTCTCTGCACCACAAATTCTTTTGGCAAAAGTTAAAGAAAACTATTCTAAACAAGAAACACAAATTACAGAAGCAACAACCATAAAACAAGAAACAGAAAAGCTTTACGCCTCAACACAAACTGTTTCGCATAACTTTTCTTCGGTTTATGATGATATTACAAAAGCCGAGAAGAGTGCCAAGAATAGAATTGATGATGTTTCTAATGATGGCAAAATAATTTCTGAAGATTATTCACTTAAAAATGTAACCGCTTCTTATGCTTCTGTTCATTTGCGA